>JANSYF010000086.1 GCA_024742575.1 Paracoccaceae bacterium
GCCGCAACCTCACGCGCCGAAAGCCCCTGTTCATGCGTCAGTCGCAGTATTGATCGTATGTCTTGCACAGTCGTGCGCCTCGCTCGCTTCTGTCTCGGCATGGTCCCTCCCGGCCTTGTTCAAGACCGGCAGAATGCCGTAACGGCGCAGGCGATGACCAACCGGCCCAAAGCCCTCCCGGAGCTGTCCGGGAATTAGCGAAATCACTGTCCGGGATTTACCGAAACGCGTGTCCGGGAATTACTGAAATGCTTGTCCGGGAATTACCGAAACCCGCAATTGGCCCGCCGAGTTAAAGGCGCGGATTGTGGCTGAGACGTTGATTGAGGGTGAGAGGGTCAACGCTGTCGCAAAGCGATACGGTAATCCTCCCCGATCTTAGGGGGATGTGGAAGTAGAATTTTCTCGGCAAGATGAACGAGGAGATTCCGATGAAGAAGACACGATTCATAGAAGTCCAGATCATGGGCGTGCTACGACAGATGGAAGGCGGTGTGCCTGCCGCCGAACTGTGCCGTGAACATGGCATGAGCAGCGCCACGCTGTACAAATGGCGTGCGAAGTATGGCGGCATGGACGCCAGTGTCATAAGCGAGATGAAAGCGATGGCCGCGTAAATTCTACGACCAAACCCCCGCAAAAATGGGGAGATTACCGGTCAGTAGGCTGAGCCCGTCCTGAATTTCGCACCATCACGCACAACCACGCCGCCTTCTGGTGTCTCTGTTCGCTCCGAGAGCAAGCGAACCCGCTGAAACTGCGGCGCAATTCGATTTCGCCAACTTACTGAAAGTGCGTCACTTTTTGAATCCGTCTCGATTTGGATGAAGGGCGGATGGAAAGAGACCCGGGGCGTTCAGAGACCGATTTGGGCTACATTGCCAGTCTCCGAAAGTCGGATGGCCTCGCTAAACCCCTTTGAAACCAAAAGAAAAAAGGGCCACGCGAGGGCCCATCTTAGGTTTCGGCAAGTGTAGGTGGCGGACAGGAAGGGATTCGAACCCTCGAGACGGTCTCCCGCCTACGCACTTTCCAGGCGCGCGCCTTCGACCACTCGGCCACCTGTCCGAGGCGGTGTTTAGAAGAAACCGTCGGGGGGATGCAAGGGCGATTATTGCGTGAAGTCGCAACTTTCCTTCAAACTTTGTCCATCCGGACCCAAAGCCAAAAGAAAACCAATGCAACAACGATCTCAAGCGCCGCCGCACCGAGGATCGTTGGGCGTGCGACACCCGCGCTCCATGCTTGAACACCTGTCGCAGCGACACCGATGAAAGCCACTGCCGAGGTCAGGCAGAGCATGCGGAGAAAACGGCCGGGCTCCAGCTCTCTCGCGCAGATCAGAACGACCCCAAGGGCCACGACGGCGGGTGCAAAGCGGCGCGCAGGAAGATCCATTCCCGGCACATAGGTGGTCGCGTAGAGTTGGAAATAGCTGTCTGGAGCTACGAGGAGTACCAACCCAATAAAAACGACGAACCCACCTACCCCGAGGAATGCCGCGCGATGCATTAGGCCTCCAACGCGATGTTCACTCTGCGGTTCTGTTTGCCTTTGTTCTCGATCTTGCCGAACACGACGCGGCCGATCTCGCCAGTACGGGCCACATGTGTACCGCCACAGGGTTGCAGGTCGACCTGATCCGCAGCATCGCCAATCCTCACAAGACGCACGCGTCCACTGCCGCGCGGCGGTTGAACAGACATGGTCTTGACCAGAGACGGGTTGGCGTCCAACTCGGCATCTGTGATCCAACTGTCGCTCACAACAAGATCACGATCAATCAGTCGGTTCAGTTCATCTTCCAGTGCATCCCGGTTTTCAGGTGGTTCTGGCATCATGAAATCAAGCCGACCGCGCCCCGGCCCTATCGCCCCACCAGTGACCGGCAAAGGAATGACGACCGACAACAGGTGCAACGCCGTGTGCACACGCATGTGTTTGTATCGCCGATCCCAATCCAGCCGCTGCACCACATGTGCCCCGATTGGGGGAAGTCGCGTTGGCTCAGAAGGGACAAGAACGCTATGTCCGTTCGTCCCTTTGACCGTCGTGGCAATGGCAAGGGTTGTTCCGTCCCAATCAACCCAGCCGCTGTCCCCCGGTTGCCCACCACCTGTCGGGTAAAACAGCGCCGTATCGAGAACGATGCCGCCCTCGTCGGTATGGGACACCACGCGTGCCGCCACTTTGCGAGAGTAGGCGTCACTGCGGTAGAGCGGGTCTTGCGTGTCGGTCAAGATATCGGTTCCTCGGGGTCTTTGGACTGGGCGTCCACGGGCAAAGGACCAGCCAGTGCTTCGGGATTGCGCAACCAGATGTCGCGCTGTGCAAAGGGTATCTCGATCCCTTCTTTCTTGAACGCTTCGGCGATCTGATGGTTCACTTCGGTGCGCACCACCAAAATTTTGGTGACATCCCGCAGGATCATACGCACGTCAAAATCAAGCGAATCTGCACCAAAGCCTTTGAAGTGCACAAAGGGTTCGGGGTTCATCAACACCATGTCGTGGTTGCGCGCAATTTTATAGAGGATGTCCTCGAGCTTGCGGGTATCAGTGCCGTAAGCCACCCCAACATCCACAATGAGGCGCCCCAACGTATTTCCACGCGTGTAATTCGTGACGGAATTTGACACGAGATCGGCGTTAGGGACGATCACCTCTGTCCGGTCGAAAGTTTCGATCCGGGTCGAGCGCACCGAGATGTCGCGCACCGTACCGTGCTGGCCGTTCACCTCGATCCAGTCGCCTTCGGAAATCGGGCGTTCGATCAGCAGAATGATCCCCGATACGAAGTTCTGTACGATGTTCTGCAAGCCAAAACCGATGCCGACCGACAGCGCACCGGCGACAAAGGCCAAGGCAGTTAGGTCAATACCCGCCGAGGTGATAGCGATAATGGCCGAAAGAAAAATGCCAAGATACCCAGTGCCTGACACGATTGCGGTCTGGCCACCCTTGTCGATACGAGTCTTGGGCAGAACTGACCCGCGAAGGCCACTTTGCAATAGCCGGGTCAGGATGTAGCCAATGACAAAAACAACGGCAAAGGTCAGGAAATCCGTCGGTGAAATCCGCGTGTCTCCGAACGAAAAGCCGGCCTGAAACCGCGCCCAAAGCTCAGTCAGGTCGGCCACGCGCGCCCCCCAGATCAGCGCGAGCACGGGCAACGCGATGAGCGTCAGGAGACTGCCTGACACAACTGGCAAAAGGCTCTGGTTTTCATCCACCGGAGTCCCGGTCACCAGATGGTAAGTGTCGCGGGTCAGGCGCTGCAAGATCAGCAAAAGAGCAAACAGACCAAGCGTTAGGATCGTTGGGAAGATCAACGCTTCCGCGATATTGAAATACCCGATTGCAGACAATACCGGACCTGCAACACCAACCAGCATCGCTCCCTGCCCTGCAAGCCGCGCCAAACGGGATGGGAAAGACAGTTGAACAAGCTCGTCCGGCTGATCCGCCGACGGTTCGATCTGTCGCCCGGTGCGGTTCAGAATTTGCCCAAGCCTGAACAGAATCAAGCCGCACAACAGGTGAATGACAAAACCGAGCACGGCTTTCGTTTCATCGACCCATTCACCGATTTCCAAGAGGTAGGAGAACATCGCGTTCAGCGCGAGCAACCACGACAAGGAATTGACGTAATACCGCGCTTCGGTACGCCCCTGCTGTGACAAAGAAATCGTGTTGATATCGTCATCACTGGCAAACGTCTCTGCCGCAAGCCATCGCGCCACGAGCACCACGAACAGCATCAACGGGAAAACAAAGATGATTTGTGTACCCCGAGTCCCCAACAAGCCGCTCATGTTAAGAGCAAAGACGAAAAGCAGCAGACCAGCTGTCGGCAGCGTCAATCGCATTAATGAAAGTAAAGTGCTCCAAACACCTGTCCCACGTCGGGTCTTTGACCGTAGCCATGTTCCCAAGCGGTCGATCAATCTTGGCGCTCGAAACACTAACAGAAGCGCCAAACCAACCAGCAACAAGATTACCGGCATCTGGTCCCAGAGCGTCTTTCGGCGCACCTCATTGTTCCAGTTGGCAGTCACCTCGCTGACGATTTCCTGGAACGGCATGAACAGGCTTGCGACTGCAGGAGCCCAAAGACCCGGGTTCAACGGCCCCGCATCGCGTTGCAGCAGGCGTTCCGTCTCGCGTGAGCGGATAGTTTCATCAATCGCATTGATCAGACCGTCCGCGCGGCTATATGCCTCCTGCGCCCGAAGAAGCGGCGCTTGAAGTTCGGCAATTTGGCGTTCTAGCTCTTGTCGGCGCTGCGCGATTTCGTCGGGCTCCGACCCGCTTTCCGGAGCCGCGCCAAGTGCCTCAAGCTGAGATTGCAATGTCGCCAGGCGTGGATCACCCGCGTTCTGCATCCCCAAAAGTCGGTCGCGGTATGACGACACGTCAGACCGTAATGCCTCAAGCGCATCGGTAGCAGCATCGCCCGACTCGATCGCAGCTTCGGCCCGAGACGCAACTTGATCCCACGCAGAATAATCAACCGGGTCGGCTTGCGCCCACACAACCGAGACAGCGAACAGGAAAAAGAACGTCGCTGCTCTTAGTGCTGCAAACAGCCGGGTCATACGTCTTCAAAAACCTTGGGAATATCCAGCGGTGCGGAATCCAGCCACTCAGGCACTGGCAGGCCCTTTTCCTTTAGAAAGGCCGGATTGAACAGCTTGGACTGATATCGCGTGCCATAATCGCACAGGATCGTCACGATGGTGTGGCCCGGCCCCAGTTCCTTGGCCAGTCGCATGGCACCCGCAATGTTGATGCCGGACGACCCACCAAGGCACAAGCCTTCGTCGGCCAATAAATCGAACACGATAGGCAGCGCCTCGTCATCAGGGATCTGATACGCGTAATCAGGTTTGAATCCTTCTAGGTTCGCCGTTACGCGCCCCTGCCCGATTCCTTCGGTGATTGACCCGCCTTCGGATTTGAACTCACCGGTGGTGTAGTAGGAATACAGCGCTGCGCCCATCGGATCGGCCAGACCAATCTTGACGCCCTTGGGCTGCAACGCTTCGGCTACACCAGCCAGCGTACCACCAGACCCAACGGCACAGATGAACCCATCGACCTTACCTTCGGTCTGTTCCCAAATTTCGGGACCTGTGGTTTCGATATGTGCCTGACGGTTGGCTACATTGTCGAACTGGTTGGCCCAGATCACACCTTCATTGCTGCGACGTGCCATTTCTTCGGCCAGTCGGCCAGAATAGCGCACGTAATTGTTCGGGTTCTTATACGGCGCCGCGGGCACCTCGACCAACTCTGCGCCCGCAAGGCGCAGCATGTCTTTCTTTTCCTGGCTCTGGGTCTCGGGGATCACGATCACCGTCTTAAAGCCCATCGACGCACCGACCAGCGCAAGGCCAATTCCGGTGTTACCTGCCGTGCCTTCAACAATGGTTCCGCCCGGTTTCAGCGTGCCCTTGGCAATCGCGTCCTTAATGATGAAGAGTGCCGCGCGATCCTTGACCGATTGCCCCGGATTTAGGAACTCTGCCTTGCCCAGAATATTGCATCCGGTCAGTTCGCTGGCCTTACGCAGCTTGATCAAAGGAGTGTTGCCGACTGCTTCGGCCAGTTCGCCTGCAAAACGCATGATGTCCCCGTCAGATGTATCTTGTCAGGGTGTAGGCCCGCAGGCCAAGGAACTCAAGCCGAGGCGCGCAATCTGCCGCGTTCTGCACCCAGCCAATACAGCATCATGATTAAAGGTCCCGCGTTGATCTCACCACTTCGAACCAATTGCATTGCGGTATCGAACGGCATGACGTGACTACGAATATCTTCGTGCTCGGATGCCAGCCCATTCCGCGACGCGGTAAATGAGGAAAGATCCACAACACCCAAAAAACAGTGGAAAAACTCGGTCGAATAGCCCGGCGAAGCATAAACCTGAACCATTGGCTCCAACGCCCCAAGCTTTAGGCCAGTTTCCTCCATCGCCTCACGCCGCGCCGTGTCGGCCGGATCTTCACCCGCATCCACCAATCCCGCGATCGGTTCAAACACCCAAGGCTGCGGGTCGTGTCGCCACAATGGACCAAAGCGCAATTGTTCAATCAGCAAAATGTGATCTGTCGCAGGATCGTATGGCAGAACCAAAGCCGCATCGAAGGCCAAGAACGCTTCGCGCGTGACGGGCGGACTGCGGGTTCCGTCGAAACGAAGGTGATCAAACTGAAACTCAGCAAGCTCGAAAAATCCGTTATATCCTGCGCCCCGGTCATGCACGGTAACATCGCCCGCTGCGGCCCTGTTCCTGCGCGTGGTCGGCCCCGCTGCCTCGCGCGCCATCATCCGCGACCAGTGGCGCGCCATCAAAAACGGCCTCAGACTGGCGGCCGTCTCAGCATCATATCGGGCGCGCCGCGCCATCACATCACGCGCAGCGCCCACCGCCATTTCGCCCCAACCGCGCACCCAATCCGCCAAGGTCCAATCTGCCCCACGGGTCTGATCATTGGACATCGGATAGAAACACAAGGCCGACTTTGCCCCGCCATCCACAAGAATTAAAACTTCACTCAGATGATAGGAAAACGCGCCCTCGTAATATCTTAAGCGCTCCTCTTCACCCTCTGTCACACCCAATAACAAAACGCCCTCTGCAACCCGCCCCGGTGCTTTCTCAATCATTGGATAAGGCTGATCCTTGACCCAAGATACTTGATGGTCAGGCAGCACTGCAGTTTCGACGCGATTGGACAGCGCGGTCGCATCAACACCCAAAACGGCCTCAAGCAAGGGAATGTGGCACAACGTGCCGTAAAAAAATAGCGTCGACAAAGCGATCTATTTCCAGTTCCGCGCCGCGTATTCCGAAAAATACCCTGTCAGCAATGCACCGAACAACATGGTCGAGATCATCATCGGGTTCATGAGCAAGCCAGCATATTCGATCCCAATCTCGAAAATCGCCGTGAACGCCTCGACCGGACCGTCATACCGACGCTTCATTGAAAGGTTGAACATCTCAAGGCAGGCATGCACGAACACGCACCAAAAGATCAGCGCTGCCACCCCGGTCAGACCATTTGCGATGGCATCTTTTGTGCCCCGGCCCGCACGCGTTCCCACGATGAGCCAGCCAACAAACGCTCCAATGATTGCATTGTATATCGAAAAGTTTCCGAAATAGGTGCTGGCCGGCATCAGAGTCTTGAACAGCTCTGATGCCAAATACCCCAAAGCTGCCAGACATAGTGCTGCGACGGCTTTGGCGGCGGTGGGCATTTAACTTGGTCTCGTTATGGTGATCTGTGTCACATCGCAGTTTCCGCTATGGAAGGTCGCCGCGCAAGAGGTGAGATAAAAATTCCACATTCTGCGGAAGCGCTCGTCAAAACCGAGTGCTGCCACCTGATCCCATTTTTCATTAAAGGTCTCATGCCAACGGCGCAGTGTCTGGCTGTAACTTTCGCCAAATTCGATGGATTGCGCCACCTTGAGTCCCGCCGCCTCGATCTCTTGGCGCAGCACGCCCGGACTGGGCAGCATACCGCCCGGGAAAATGTATTTCTGAATAAAATCAACGCCCCGATTGTAAATCTCCCAGCGGGATTCCTCGACCGTGATGATTTGCAATGTCGCATGTTTGCCGGGCTTGAGGCAATTCTTCACCGATTTGAAATAGGTCGGCCAATATTTCTGGCCCACCGCTTCGAACATCTCGATCGATGCGATGCCGTCATATTGGCCCGTCTCATCGCGGTAATCCTGCAGCTTGAAAGTCACACGATCCGACAAACCTGCCTTTGCAATCCGGTCTACAGCGTATTTATACTGCTCTTCGCTGATGGTCAGACCGGTGACTTTGAGACCACGTTCTTTGGCTGCGTATTCGGCAAATCCACCCCAACCACAGCCAATCTCCAGCACGTGATCCCCAGGCTGCGCGCCCATCTGATCGACCATGCTTTTGTACTTGGCAATCTGCGCCTTTTCCGTGCTCTCCTGCCCGGTTTCAAAAAGGGCCGATGAGTACGTCATCGTATCGTCCAGCCAAAGCGAATAGAAATCGTTGCCCAGATCGTAATGGTAACTGATGTTCTTTTTCGCCTGTCGCTTTGAGTTCGACTGCATCCAAAACCGCAATTGTTCGTACCACCGCACGAACTTCATTCCCGGAAAGCTGTCATAGACATCGTTGTTGTCGCCATGCACGAAATCCATAAACGCCTGCAGGTCAGGTGTGCTCCACCATCCTTCAAGATAGGCATCGCTAAAGCCCAAATCTCCATCGCGGATCAGCCGCGCGAAGAGATCGTTGTTGTGGACATGCACCTCAGCGACCGGTCCCGGCTCTTTGCCCTCGGCCCGAAAATGCCGCCCATCTTGCAGAATGAAATCAATCCGCCCCTTTTCCAGCCTATCCGCCATGGCAAAAACCTGTGCAAAATAGCGCGGCAGATTGGGCTGATTGTCGGTCGTTGTCAGGATCATGCAGGTCTTCTGCTGTCTAGGGTATGTGACTCTATTCATAGCCGCGCAGGGCAGGCAAGTGTTAACCCAAGGTAGTCCAACCCAGGTAAAGACAAGATATACCGGACGTTAAGTAACGGATTTTGTTCATCTTGTGATAATTTGAACCAAGCCGACCCACAACGCCAAGTGCGGATTCAAAAATCCCGGTTTTCATAGGCCGAAAGCGCCCTTTTGCGCCCCTCATCCGGCGCGACAATAGGCTCAGGGTAATCCCCTGACGGTGTCATCTCCCAAGATTGCGGGATGGCCTCAAAATATGCCAAGGCATCTTCGTGCGGCGCGCTATACTCTTCAGCAATCCAACGGCTAACATAGCCGCGATCCTTGTCGAACTTATCAAGCTGCGTCACCGGGTTGAAAACTCGGAAATAAGGCGTCGCATCCGGCCCCGATCCCGCCGACCATTGCCAACCCATCGCATTCGATGCCGGATCCCAGTCGATCAGGCAATCCTCAAACCATTTGAGCCCGATTTTCCAATGGCACATCAGGTGTTTGGTCAGGTAGCTTGCAACGATCATCCGTCCGCGATTGTGCATCCGGCCGGTGACATACATCTCGCGCATCGCGGCATCGACAAAGCGGATACCAGTGCGCCCCTGCTTCCACGCTTTGACCTCGGCCATGCGTTCATCCACGTTCCAAGGAAATGCTTGCCATTCCTCGCGCCAGTTGTCGGTCAGGATGCGCGGTGTGTGCCACATCAGGTGATACGCAAACTCGCGCCAGACCAGCTCTTTCAGAAAGGTCTCGGCCCCCGCCTTACCTTCTTGCATCGCACGCTGCCCGGCGTGCCAACATTGGGCTGGGCTGATTTCACCCAAAGCAAGGTTTTCAGACAGGTTCGACGTGCCGTCCATGCCAGGCAAGTCCCGCGTGCCCACGTAATCTGCCACCTTTGAGGCGACGAATGCCCCCAACCGTGACTGCGCCGCCTGCTCACCCAGCTGCACAAACGGGCGCACGATGTCGGCGCCCCGGTTCATCCCAGCCCCCAGCGCCCAATCCTCCAGCGCCTCGCTCTTGGGCCACGCTGCGGGCGCAGGCAGCGACGACGGCGCGGACAAGGGCGCCTCGACCGACCGGTCCCGCACCGATTTCCAGAACGGCGTATAGACCTTGTAAAAGGTCCCCTGCCCAGTCTCGACCGTCCACGGCTCGAACATCAAATGCCCGGCAAAGCTCTTGGCCTCGACCCCGGCCTTAATCAACGTTGCTTTGACGTCCTTGTCACGCTCAACCGATTGCGGGTCATAAGCACGCTGCCAATACACCGCCCCCGCTCCAACTTCCTTGGCCAGCGCCGGGATGACCTCGCGCGCATTGCCTGACCGCAAGATCAACCGGCTGCCCTTGTCGGCCAACGCATCGCCAAAGCACTCCAGTCCCAGTCCCAACCGCCATTTCGGCGCGGCCCCCAACCCATCCACCAGATCATCGCGCACAAAGACCGGAATGACCGGCCCGCCGCGCTCGACCGCCGCGACCAAGGCCGCATGATCACTCAAGCGTAAATCGCGCCGAATCCAAACCAGTGTCGGTGATGTCATTGCCCTGCCCCTAGCCATTCTGTTTCCGCGCGACCTAGCCGCGCTGCGTCAAAGGTCAAACGCAGGTCCTGTCTTCTCTGGTTTCCAAATACTTCGGGGGAGTCCGCCAAAGGCGGACGGGGGCAGCGCCCCCTTAAAGGACGGCGTCCAAGGCCTCAATCGCCTTGGTCACTTCAGCCTCCGACGTGTAATGCACAAAACTCAAACGCAATACACCTTTGCCCATGTCCACGCGCATCGCCTCCAGCGCCCGGACAGCATAGAAATCACCGCCGCCACACATGATGCCATGCTGCGCCAGTTCGGCCGCCACTTCTTCACCGGGACGGTTCAACGCCAACGCCACAGTCGGCGCGCGCACACTCGCGTCCGAAGGTCCGATGAGCCGCACTGAATTTCGGTCCTTCACTGCATCCAACAGGGGCTGCAGCAACGCCACCTCATGCGCCCGCATCAGGTCATGCACACCACCGACCGACACATCGTGATGCGCGCCCAAAGCCTCCAAATAATCGACCATCCCCGCACAGGCTGCCACTTGCGCATGGTCCGGCCCCGCAGGCGTAAACCGTTTATAAAGTGAGCCCGCATTGAAATAGTGCCCCTGGTTCGGCAACAACTGCCCCAAGTTGCGCCGGATTACCATGATCCCCTGATGCGGCCCATAGGTTTTATAGCTTGAAAACAGGTAGATATCAGGTCCGAGGTCACCAACATCCACGAACCCGTGCGGCGCATAGCTCACGCCATCAACACAAACAAACGCGCCTGCCGCGTGGCATAGCGCGGTGATCTCCAATACCGGATTGATCTCTCCGACAACGTTTGAACAATGCGGAAAACACACCAGTCGCACTTTGTCATCCAGCAGGTTTTCCAGATCATCCGTATCCAGATGCCCAGTCTCCGGGTCGACCTTCCACTCTCGAACTTCGATCCCTTTATTGGCCAATTGCCGCCACGGCCCAGTATTGGCCTCGTGATCCTGATTGGTCACAATAATCGCCTCACCCGGCGACATGAACTGCCGAAACGCCTTCGCCAACACATAGGTGTTCTGGGTCGTGGACGGCCCAAAGCTGACTTCGTCAGATTCAACACCCATCACCTTGGCCAGCCGCGTGCGGGCCTCATCCATTTCTTCGCCAGCCAGACTCGACGCTTCATAAGACGCATAGGGTTGCACCTTGCGCGAACGGTAAAAGCGGGTCAGGCGATCGATCACTTGACCACAAGTGTAGGATCCACCCGCATTTTCAAAAAACGCCTGCCCTTCAAGCGACGGTTCGCAAAACGCGGGAAAATTGGAGCGCACA
This sequence comes from Paracoccaceae bacterium, assembly GCA_024742575.1. Classification (GTDB taxonomy): domain Bacteria; phylum Pseudomonadota; class Alphaproteobacteria; order Rhodobacterales; family Rhodobacteraceae; genus Marivita. The sequence goes on from JANSYF010000086.1 coordinate 11,383, forward strand.
AAGTCGATATCTAGCATGTCTTTTATTCCTCGTGCCTTCGGCGCAACCACTGAGTCAAAAAAACGGGTGTGTCCGAAAACACAAGACATTCACAGTCTTTTTCCAAAGCGGAGCTTAAAGTGACTTATGCCGTTTATAGAATGCGACTTTCCGCACGCAAGCTTTTCCCGTCAAAACGTCTTTTCCAAGAATGGAGGGGGTGCGGGTTTCGGTAATTCCCGGACAAGCATTTCAGTAATTCCCGGACACGCGTTTCGGTAAATCCCGGACAGGGATTTCGGTAATTCCCGGACAGTTCCGGGAGTGCTCGGACACGGTTGATCATCGCCTGCGATGTCA
>JANSYF010000025.1 GCA_024742575.1 Paracoccaceae bacterium
AAGGGAACGGTGCGTCCAGCCGGGGTTGATAGCCAGCCATCGTGCGACGGCGTCGACCAAGCTGGTCTGGAAGTTGAACGCCGGTTTGTACCCGGTGATCCAGACCTCACCAAGCCCTTTGAGAACAGCACTGATGTTCTGATGCTTGAACTCGACCGACCCGTCCGAGCGGTTGTTGAGGCGCGTCATAAGCTGCCGCCGATGCTCGGCCTTGTTGTAGGGACGGCCTGCCACATCGTTAGCCAACATCGCGAAGTAATCCGCGACGATCAGGTCATTCTCAGCATCTGTCCACGCTTGGCTCGACATTGCGCCAGGCTAAGGGAACGTTCGGAGTTTGTCACGAAAGCGCGGGTTACGGACCTTCGGCGTGATTCGCGTCAATTTCCACATCGCGGACGAAGCACCATTTCGCTGCTGCTGCGCCAAGGTCTGCTATTGCAGCGTACGGGACGCCGATGACTTCGTATATGAAGCAGTTTCTCCGAATTGCTTTTTGTAAGCACGGGCAAAACTCTCCGGATTGTCAAAGCCACATTGTGAGCCAACTTCGCTAATCCGGTAGCTCGCATTCAGCAGAAGGTTTCGTGCCTGAGACAGGCGGAGAAACCGGTAGTAGGCCGACGGCGTCATTTTGAGGTGCCGCTTGAACAGGCGTTCGAGCGTCCAGTGCGGGACGCTCAATTGCGAGCTGAGGGTCGAGATGCTCAACGGGTCGCTGAGGTTTGCCAACATCAGATCAACCGCACGACCGAGTGTGCGATCCAACTGGACTAGGGACGTGTCCGCGAGCATTTTCTGCTGCGGACCGTCATATTCGGTGGGTCGGTAAGTCAGGATTTCCGCGACCCTTTTCGCAAGCTCTCGCCCCGAGAACCGCGTAATGAGGGCGAGGGTCATGTCAAAGGTTGCGACGCCACCGGCGCTGGAGCAACGATTGTCGGACAGATCAAACATCCGGTCCACGAACATCTGATCCGCATAGGTTTCCTTGTAGCTGCGCAATGCTTCGAAGTGGACCGCCGCCGGGTTTTGGGTCAGTAAGCCCGCCTCGGCAAAGATCATTGCACCAGTATCCACGCAGCCCATGAGGGTCCCGGCCCGCGCCCTACGTCTGAGCCATCCCAGAAACGGCTTGGTCAGTGCGCCTTCGGGGGTGTAGGACGACAGCAGCAACACGATATCATCGCGGGCTTCGTCCAGATGACCTGTCGGCACGTCGATACCGCTTGAGCTTCTCACAACACCTCCCGATGCGGACAAGATGCGCCAATGCCATGCCGTTTGGGCCAGTTCGCGATTGGCCACTCGCAAGGGTTCTGTGACCAGCGTCAGCGACAAGATCGGGAAGTGATCCGTCAGGACGATTGCGACATTTGGCACGGCTCGCCTCCACTATTTGCAGAAATGCGTCAAGCAATCGCTGATATCTGTCAAGTAGTTTGGGCGTCTACGTTGTATGTCGGAGAAAGGAGGATCGCACGATGACAGCTCTACCGATAACGCCCGACTTCGATGTTTGGCCCGTAGATCATCAGGTTCAAAGTCTCGACGTGGCGGCTGAGGCATTGACAATCACGTGGTCAGATGGCCGGAAAAGCGCGCATCACGCCTTGCTGCTGCGCGAAAATAGTCCTGATCCCGTGACGACACACCCCAAAGCGCGTGAAATGGCGATTGGGCCTGAGGAGCTTGCGGAAGACCTTTGCATCACGGGTGCTGATCTTCAGGCCTCTGGTGCCATCAGCGTCACCTTCTCCGATGGGCTTACCTCCGAATACCACCCGGGCTGGCTTCGGGGTACGGCCTGGTTTGGTGATGATACACCTGAACCCCTGGTTCTTTGGACCGCCGCCGAGCAACCCGAACCCCCGACCTTCAACGGGCCTGCCGCCTTGGATGATCCGGCAGTCTTTCTTGATTGGCTTGAAGCGCTGCACGTCTACGGCGTTGCGCGTTTGCGCGGTTTGCCACAGCAGGACGGGCTTCTGGAACAGATCGTGACCCGGATCGGCCCCGTTAGGGAAAGCAATTTTGGTCGGCAATACGTGCTCGAGATCAAGGACGATCCGGACAGCCAAGCCTATACCTCAGGCGCTTTGCTTCAGCACATCGACCTGCCCACGCGCGAACTGCCGTTCGGCCTCCAATTCCTCTACACGCGTGAAAATACCACGACTGGCGGCGAAGGCCTTTATGTGGATGCCTATCGCGTGGCCGAGGACATGCGCGCAGCGGAGCCTGAGCACTTCCAATCGCTGGTCACCGACGTCTGGGAATACAACAACCGCGCCAAGACCTCGGATTATCGCGGGCGCGGTCCCGTCGTTGAAACCGATGCCACCGGCGCGATCACTGGGGTGCGCTATAACACGTTCCTTCGCGCTCCGATGAAGGCCCCTCTGGAGGTTCAGGCGCGGGCTTACAAAGCCTATCGCGCCTTTTCCGCACGGGCGCAAAGCCCGGAATACCAAATGAAGTTCCGTTATGAAGCAGGCGATCTACTGGCTTTTGACAACCGCCGCGTCTTGCATGGACGCGCAGGCTACGATGCCAAGGGCGGCGCGCGCTTCATCGAAGGCATTTATGCAGATCGTGACGATCTGCATTCCCGTATCCGCACCCTCAAACGCCAATTCCGCGCCGACAGCGCAAGCTAAATAAGGACCGCAACCATGACCCTTGCTTCTATCAAAACACGCCAGGACTGCTCAGACGCCGAATGGCAGGCGCGCGTCGACCTCGCCGCGCTGTTTCGGATCATCGCCCATTATGGCATGTCCGATCTGGCCAATGGTGCCGTCTGCGCACGCGTTCCCGACGAACCTGATCACTACCTTGTCCACCCATACGGTATGTTCTGGGAGGAGGCGCGTGCTTCCAACATGGTCAAGATCAATGCCGAGGGCCAGCCGGTAGACCCGGATGCACCGTGGCTGAATGACGGGGTGCAGAATTTGTGCCAATGGATCCTGGGATCTCGGCCGGACGCGAACTTCTTTGTTCATGGGCATGAGGAAGAGGTGATGGCCGTGGGCTCAATCGAGGAAGGTCTTTTGCCCCTCAATCAACCCGCCGTCTATCTCGGCAACATAACTGGATACATTGAATATGAGTTCGAAGAGGATGAAGCCTTCGGTGATCACTTCGTGGAGTGCCTCGGCCAAAATCAAATCCTGATCAGCCGCAACCATGGCTACTACGCATTGGGCGAAACGGCTGCGGCTGCGTTTTTCCGCGCCTACTTCCTGCGGCAAACCTGCAGCACGCAGATCAAGACTTTATCGATGGGACGAGAGCTGCACCTAATCGATCCACAAAAGGTTGCACGGTATCAGGATCAAATGGCGGTGTCCGAACACTACCATTACAACGGAAAGACAGAGTGGGCCGGACTGATGCGCATGCTGGATGCCCGTGGTCGAGACTACGCAAGCTGAGAACCACACAGGGAGCCGAAAAGCCGCTATTCGCCATCACGCAGCAAAGTGAAAGGAATGGGCTCTTCTGACACCTTCGCCGAATGATCAACGAACGTCAGGTCTAAGGTGAACTGCCTTTCGCCGCACCGCGCTAGAATTGGTAAGACGCGGACTTTGTGACCGTTCGGCAAGGTTGCGTCAATGTCCGGCGTTAGCGCTTTGTGGTCGCCGTGAAAAGCTGCAATGGCGAGCATGGGATGTTTTCCGCATTTACCGAGAAAACCTACGCAACATCCGACGAATTCCGCTCGTCTTATCGAAAGGCTGCAAATAAATTTGATCGGAACTGGTCTGGAAAGTCACTTGGCATGTGGTCATCGCGTGAGAAAAGCGTCGCCCATACGCTCCGCTGGCGGGACACCGATGAGAGCCAGAACTGAGGCGGCGATGCCCAGTTGGGATAGCGCCTCGCCCTCGTCTGGGGCCTCGGCATCAGAAAACAGATAGAACGGAACTTCGGTTGCTGCCGGTGATGTGCCGCCGTGCCAATGGTCTGACGTCATACCGTGGTCCGCAGTGACGATGACATCGTAGCCAAGGTCACGCCACACCGGGATTGATCGCGACAGCGCATTGTCGATGTGCCAGATCTGGCGGCGATATTCTTTGCTGTCGCCTCCAAACGTATGTCCCAGTGTGTCGGCCGAGCAAGTGTGTAACAGCATGTAGTCGGGCGCATGTTGTTCCATCATCAGCGTGGTCTGTGCACAAAGATCAATTTCGGCGGGAGCACAGGCGTTCATCGCGCCGTAGCCCTCCATCGAATAGAACCGGGCGGCTTGGATATCTGCATTCTCATCCAAATGTTCGACGGAGCGCAACGGATCCCACGGTTGTCCGACATAGAGCTGGTGAAAGTAGGATTGAGCCACCGCGCCCGTGCGCTTGCCTGCCTTGCGGGTCAGAGAAAACACGTTGGGAGAGGAGGATGCGCGCATTCCTTCATTGGAGACGATCCCATGTTGATGCGGCCAGAGGCCGGTATGAATGGTTTCGTACATTGGCCCCGAAAGGCTGGGCAGCGCTGTGCGCATCTTCCACCGACGTGCCTGCCGAAGCGCGACAGCCCCTTCCAGCCAGCCGCATTCCGAAAGGGCCGCGTCGTAGCCAGCACCGTCCATGATCACCAGCAGAACACGGCTCATGCGTTGACCTTGCTGTGCCTGTCGACCTGCCGTTGCACCATCGGAGCAAAATGCCAGTAGTCCGGCGTTTTCATATTCGGGCGTTTGCCTGCCTCATCAAGGTAACGGACAGCAATGATTGTCTCCATATTGGGGTTCTTCTCGAACGCGGCCACTTCGTCCGGGCTCATGGCGCCGCCCTGAAGATTCAGGGAATGGATCGAGGCCTCGGACAATCGCTTAAAATATTCCGGTCGTGTCGCACAAAGATAGCGTTTGGCGGCAACGTGATATCGGCAGCAATCAGTGATCACTTTCGGGAAGAACCGCTCCAGCACCTCGGCGCCCGCTTCCTCATGATGGCGGTCCTCGGTGTCGTCCATCGTGAAGGTGCCGAACTCGCTGGTGAAATGGCCGATGTCATGCAGAAGGGCCGCGACGATAATTTCTTCGGACTGGCCGTTTTGCTCGGCGATGGTTGCGCCTTGCAGCATGTGCTCGCCCATCGTCACCGGCTCGCCGAGGTATTCCTCGCCTCCGCGTCGATCAAAGATCGACCCGATGAAGTCGACGATCGTGTCACGGTTCAACGTTTCAATATCGTGTTTCATTCCGCGGCCTCCAAGGCTGTCGTACGCGCCATTGCGTCATGGGTCGACCGCAAACCGTCCATATCGGCGTAGCAGCCCTGCAACCAGCGGGTGCCCTCGCCCGAATAACCCTTGCGCGCATGCAGGACACGGGTGTTGTCGACAACGAAGGCCTCACCTGGGTTCAGTCGGAACGTCACCTCCATGGCCGTGTCATCGATGAACTCGCCCAAGCGGCGATAGGCGGCATAATAGTCCGCCATCAGCTCGAACGGCACGTCAGTGATCGCAGCGCAGGACCGGTTGTTAAAGCGAACCCCGATCAGCGCGCCGTCTGGCGCCAGTTCGATCATCGGACGACGAGAGGTCAGGCAAACGCCGTCTTCGCCCGAATATTCGAAGCGCGCACAATGATTGGCCAGCAGCTCGAAGCTCTCAGGATTTTCTGCCCGCAAACGCAGCGCGGCGGCGAAGCCGTCGACCACCATGTTCTCGCCCCCCGCCGCCGAGCTTTCAAGGCAATGCAGCACCTGCACGGTCGGCACAGGATCGCGGTAAGGGTTGTCGGTGTGGGCCTGCAAACTCAGTCCGGTGAAGGCAAGGTTCGAGGGATTAACCTCGGTCCGGACCTCGAAGTGCCGCCCGTAGTTTGTCTCGCGCACATGGCCGAAAAGACCCACGATGTCGAACAATGTGCCGGGGGTAGCGGGCGCACCCACTACCTTGGCAAACCCATAGCGCATAATCTGGCCAAGCCAGTCGTGCAGGGCAGCGCCGCCTTGTTGGAGCGCTGCAAAATCTCCGCACGGGACGTTTGCCATCAGGCCCGCGTCCCAGGTCTCAACCCCGTCTTCCAACCAGCCGCGCTCAGCGGGTACCGGATGGTCGTACGCATGCGCCTCAAGCCAGGCGAGATCGAACGAGACGTTCTTACCTTCGGGGGCAAAGCGTACGTTCAGCGCCCCGCGTCCCGTTATCTCCGCAGCTTCGATTCGGGTATCGGCGGGGATATCGCGAAGGGCAATCAACCGCTGGCCGCTACCTGCCGCGCGGGTCTCGGAATCCTGCGCATTGTCCCGCAGCCATATGGCATGAAAGCGCAGCGGCCCCGATGACATCTCGAGAGTTAGAAAAGCTCCGGTTTGATCGACTGTGACGGACGGCATGTTGAGCCCCTTTGAAAATGTCTGTTGCACTGGAGTCTTGCGCAGACTTCTCATAAACAAAAATTAGGAAAAACAGACATGAGACATGGGTAAACTTATGATTGGAAGCCGCCTTCCTCCGCTCGAATGGATACGCGCATTCGAAGCAGCCGCCCGGCTTGGCAGCTTCACCGCTGCCGCAATTGAGATCGGACTGACGCAGGCGGCGGTCAGCCAGCGGATCGGTCAGCTGGAGCAGCATCTTGGCGTCAGACTGTTCAATCGCAAAGCGCGGACTATCGCACTGACAGTCGAAGGCGAGGCATGGCTTCCGCATGTGCGCCACGCGCTTGACGGATTGCGTGACAGCACCGAAGCGGTCTTCGGAGCGGGACAAAAAAGGATGACGATATCGGCAAGCCAATCGGTGATCGAGCTGTGGCTGATGCCGCGGCTGGGCCAGCTACAGGTAGTGACAGGGGCCGAACTCTCGATCCGGACGCTTGTTCTGGGCGCGCATGATGCTCCGGTCGACGACGTGATCCGCATTCGCTATGGCACGGGGGATGGGTCGCATCCCTTCAAGGCCCGGCTATACGCCGAAGAATTGGCCCCCGTCGCGGCACCTTCCCTCGCAAAGCGCGAGGGTCCCTGGACCACACTGCCGCGGATTGCTTGCGCCGGGGCCCGGCCGGGCTGGCCTGCCTGGGCAGCGGCCTTCGGCATTCCGACGACACCCGTGCCACATCTGCGCTTTGACACCCAACTTTCTGCGCTGACCGCGGCAAAGGTGGGGCTGGGAGTAGCTCTCGCATCGCTACCCCTTTGTGCCGGGGCGCTCGAGGAAGGAACGCTTGTTCGTCTTGATGACCGTTCGCTTGCCCATCACGAAAGCTACTGGCTGCTCGCCGGCCCAAAGGCCGTGTCCCGCCAGACCTGGGCGACAATCGCGGAAGGCGTGTGGCAGTAGGAAGAAAATTATCACCGATGACTGGCCCTTATGATTGAAAAAGATGATTGCGGAACTGACGTGTGTTCAAATGTGCAAATTAGTCCGCCGGCGTGTCCACCAAATAGCAAGCAGACATTAGTGCAAGATGCAGCATTCCGCGCATTGGGCTCTTCCGACACCTTAGCTGCGCTGATCACGAGCGACTGCTTCGGTAAACCGTGCTTTTAGCTGCACCGTGCATCAACTGGCAAGAAGCGGGACGAAAGAGCCATTTTATCAGCGCGAGCTTAGGCCTGATTTTTGAACACAGCAGTCTTCCCTTGCGGTCCAAGTAAAACGCGCGAGCTCAGATCACACGGCCCTCATTCGATGTTCTGACACGGCACTTGCCGCGTGCTGAAAAGCTGACCTGGTCAGTTCCAAATCGAGGGGGCTTAGAGCCAGCGATGGATAGAGCTTCCCGGGCGATTTGAAGACGCCATTGGCGCGCAAGGTGGTGTTCCAGACCTCGTTGATCTTGGCATCACGGTGCTTGGCGGTTCGGTAATCGAAGGGTTCGGCATCGGTGAAGTAGATATCGAACAGGGTCGGGTCGCCGCAGATGCGGTGGTCGATTGCCTGCTCGGTCAGGGCAGCGGATTGCATGTCCATCAGGATCTGGCCCAGTTCGCGTAGTCGTGCATACTGGCCCGGACGCCGCAGGAACTCCATCGTCTTGAGGCCGGCTGCCGCCGCAACTGGATTGCCCGAGAGCGTGCCAAGCTGCATCAGCCACTTGTCGGCGCCGACAACCGCCTTGTCGAAATGCGCCATGATCTCGGCGCTGGCACCTAGCGCGGCCAGAGGAAAGCCGCCGCCAATGATCTTGCCCAAGGTGCAGATGTCAGGCACCACGCCGTAGCGTTCCTGCGCGCCGCCATAGGCAAGGCGGAAACCTGTGACGATCTCGTCGAAGATCAGCAGCACGCCGTGTTTGTCACAAAGATTGCGCAGCCCTTGCAGAAAGCCGGGCTGCGCTGGGATGATGCGCTGCAGAGGTTCTGCGATAATCGCGGCAATGTCGTCATGTTCGGCCAGAAGCAAGGCGACTGCCTCAAGATCATTGAAGGGTGCGATGAGCATCTCGTCAACCACGCCCTGAGGGATGCCGGCGCTGTCGGGCACCGCCATGGGGAAGTTGACCTGTTTCGATGGGGCAAGGCTCATTTGTGCCTCGGCGGACATGCCGTGATAGCCGCCTTCGAACTTCAGGATCTTCGGCTTGCCGGTATAGGCGCGGGCAAGGCGGATGGCGTACATGTCGGCCTCACCGCCCGCTGTGACGAACCGGACCTGCGCGCAACAGGGCACGGCGTCGACGATTGCTTCGGCCAGTTCGATACCCTTGGCGTTGTTGGCGAAAAAGGTCATGCCTTTTGGCAATTGCTCGAACACGGCTTCCATCACTTCCGGATGGCCATGCCCCAACAGCATCGGGCCGGAGCCGATCAGGTAATCCACGTATTCGTTGCCGTCCTCATCCCACACACGGCTGCCAGCGCCTCGCGCAATCACCATGGAGGCGTCGAAATTGCCGAAACCAGCGGCAGGGAGGACTTCGCGCGCGCGGTCGATCCAATCGGCTTGGGTGTGAATACGGTTCATGGGGTCAATCCAATATCAAGTCGGGGGTGCCGAGGCGGCTTTCGTCAATGGCGATGCCAAGGCCCGGGCCATCGGGCGGCGCGATGCGGCCGGCCGAGCGCGTTGGGGCATCCGGCGCGAGGCGCGGGCTGACATAGCCCGACAGATCACAGACGTTCAGAACGCGGGAGGGAGCGGTTGCCGCCCCCAAATGCAGCGCGGCGGCGGTCACGATATCGCTGCCCCAGGTACATTCCACGCACATCTTTGCACCCAGATGCAGGCACAGGTCGCGCGCCCGCCGCGTGGCCGACAGCCCGCCGAACTTTGATAGTTTCAGCGCAACAGCGTCCATGATGCCGAGACGGTGTGCTTGCAGCATCGAGGCCGTGTCATGGGCCAACTCGTCCATCTTCATTGGCAGGCCAGTGGCCGATTGCACCCGCGCGCAATCTTCCAGCGTGGCGCAGGGCGCCTCCAACATCACATCCAGATGCGCCGCGCCACGGCCTACGCGGATGGCGTCCAGCGACGTCGCGCCGCAGTTCCAGTCGCCATAGACCAGCGGACCGGGCCCGACCGCCTCGCGCACCTTGGCCAGCCGCTCCACATCGGTCTGCCAGTCACCCGATGCCCCCAGCTTGGCCTGAAACTGCGTGATCCCGGCGGCCTGTGCTTCGCGGGCGATGCGGGCCATCTCGTCTGGCTCAATGCAGGTGATGGAGTGATAGAGCGGCAAGGTCTCTTGCCGCCGTCCGCCCATCAGGGAGTGAACTGGTAGCCCGGCAGTTTGGCCGGTAATGTCCCACAGCGCGATGTCCAGCGCAGATTTCGCGTAGACATGTCCGGGCAAAAAGGCATCGGCCTTGGCCATGAGGGCTTCCGCACCGACAGGATCACCGCCAAGGATGACGCGCGCGAGTTCCTTCAAGGCCGGTGCCACACCGCGGGCATAGGCAGGCAGGTAATGAGGGATCGGGCAGACCTCGCCCCAACCGGTCAGCCCGGCATCGGTGTCGAGCGCGATGACAACCGTTTCCACGGTGTCACACGTCTTGCCGTCCGCCATGTAATAGGCCGTGTGGCTGGTCAACGGCACATGCCAGAGCCGCAGCCGCGTGATGCGCTGTCCGATCGCGACCGGGGACAGAGAAGGAGCGGCGATCTGGTTCATTCGGCGGGCTCGTGAACGACATCGGCACGGGGGAGCAGGCTTTTTGGATCGTAGGCCGGTTCGCCCACAACGCGGGCAGCGCGGGGTTGGCCGTGGATGATCACCTCCAGCGCGGTGCCGGGGGCGGCGGCATGGGGTTTGATGTAAGCAAAGGCGAGGATCTTGCCGACCGTATGGCCATAGGCGACCGACGCGGTCGAGCCGACGACCTTACCCTCCAGCATCACCGCCTCGCCGCCGTGGCCATCTATTTGACCATCAGGATCGATCTCCAGATAGGCGCAGACCCACGGCAGATCGATGTTCAGGGTCATGTCGCGGCCCAAGTAGTCCTTGTCCGTCCGGGCAAATCTCAGCACATCGGCCTCGGCAAGGGTGACTTCGTTGGTGAGCTCTCCTGCCCCCTTGAAGCCTTTCTCCATGCGCATCACGTTCATGGCGAAGCTGCCGTAATCGGCGATGCCGTGGGTCTGACCAGCCTGCCAAAGTGTTGTATAGACATCCGCCATTGCTTCGAATGGCATGTGCAGTTCCCACCCCAGCTCGCCTGCATAGGACATGCGGAAGGCCCAGACTCTGTGCCCTGCGACGGTGATCTTTTGCGCCGAGAGCCAGCGGAAAGACGCATTGCCCAGCGGCGCATCGGTGCAAGCGGCCAGCACGTCACGGGATTTCGGCCCGTTGAGCGACAGCGCGCCCCAAGTGCTGGACAGGGCGGTGATGGTCACATCCTCGTCCGCCCGTTGCGCGGCCAAATGATCCAGCAGGCGCTGTTCGAAGAAGGCGGCGCAGACGAGGTAGAACTTATCTTCAGCCATACGAACAATCGTCGTCTCCAGCTCGATCCGCCCGCGCCGGTTCAACATATGGGTCAGGGTGATCGACCCCACCTTTTGCGGCATCCGGTTCGCCGTCAGACGATCCAGCAGGACATACGCATCGGGCCCTTCGACCAGCACCTTGGTGAAGGCCGTCACATCCATGATCCCGACCCGCTCGCGCACGGCTTTGACCTCTTGTGCCACCATGTCGTCCACGACCGTGCGGCGGAAGGAATAGTGATCCTCCTGCGCCACGCCATCCCGTGCGAACCAGCGCGGGCGCTCGAAGCCGTAGACCTCTTCGAACACCGCACCCTTGGCCTTGAGGGTGTCATAGAGCGGCGACGGCTTGATTGGCCGTCCGGCCAGTCGGTTGAAATGCGGAAACGGGATTTCGTGGCGCAGGCAGTAATCTTCCTTGGCCTTGATGACCTGCCACTCCTTCGTCGCATAGCTGCCAAACCGGCGCGGATCATAGTCGCGCATCGAGATGTCCGCCGCACCATGCACCATCCAGCGCGCCAGCTCGCGCGTCAGCCCCGGTCCCCATCCGATGCCAATTTGCGTGCCGCAACAGCACCAGTAGTTGCGCACACCCGGCGCGGGGCCGATCAGCGGGTTTCCATCAGGCGGATGGGAAATCGCGCCGTGTACGTCACGCGAAATACCAAGCTCTGCAAAGATTGGCATCCGGTTCAGCGATTCCTCCAGCCACGGCATGACGCGGTCATAATCCGCCGCAAAAAGCTCATTCTCGGCCTCCCAGGGGCAGTGTTCCTCCCAGACGGTGTTTGGGTTGGCCTTCTCGTAGATACCGATCAGGCCCTTTTTCTGCTCCATCCGGATGTAGCCCGAAACCTTGCGGTCATCGCGGATGACCGGCAATTCATGCTCCAGATCGCGGAATTCCGGCACTTCTTCGGTGATGAAATAATGGTGTGTCATTGACGTCATGGGCAATTGCAGGCCCGACCATTCGCCCATCTGCCGGGCATAGGTGCCGCCCGCGTTGACCACGTGTTCGCAGGTGATCGTGCCTTGCTCGGTCTCGACCTCCCATTCGCCGTTATCAGCCTGCGTGATGTTCGTGGCGCGGCAACGTCGGATGATCCGCGCGCCCTTGGCCCGTGCGCCCGCTGCCATTGCCATGGTCACGTTGGTCGGGTCTACGTGCCCATCGTCAGGGGTATGCAAAACTCCCAGAACGCCTTCGAGATTATAGAACGGATGCAACTCGGCCACGCGCTCCGGGCCGACCAATTCGATGTTGAACCCGAGCGACCGCCCGACCGAGAGCGTGTGACGCAGCCAGTCCATCTCGTCTTCGGTGTATGCCAGCCGGAACGAACCGCAGCCATGCCATGTCACCGCCTGCCCCGTCTCAGCCTCCAGCCCGCCCGAATAGAGCCCGATATTGTAGTCCACGCATTTGCCCAAGGAGAAGCTTGAGGTGGAATGCGTAATCTGGCCCGCCGCGTGCCAGGTGCTGCCCGATGTCAGTTCGGCCTTTTCCAGCAGGACAACCTCCGTGCCCCACCCCTCATGCGCAAGGTGATAGGCCAGCCCCACCCCCATGACGCCACCACCGACGATGACCACACGGGCGTGGTTGGGAAACTGCTTGTCCGACATGGTCGCATCCTTCGTTTGGGAGTCGCAAAATGTGTGGACAAGCTAAGTGGACATATGTTTCACTGTCAATCATGAATGGCACAAATGTATCATCACACGTTCTGGAGCGCCTCACCGAAGAGTGGGACGCGCTGACGCCCGAAGCGCAAAAGGCCGCGCGCTACGTGCTGGAGAACCCCAATGACGTGGGGGTTTCCACTGTGCGCGAGATAGCCGAGGCGGCGAACGTCAAACCCAACACCTTCGTGCGCATGGCCCGCCAAGTTGGGTTCGAAGGCTATGAGGATTTCCGTGCGCCCTTCCGCGAGGCGATCCGCAAGGGAGCTGTCAGCTTCCCCGACCGGGCGCGCTGGTTGCAGGACATCCGCAAGTCGGACGATCTGGGCGGGCTTTATGCCGATATGGTCGAAGGCGCTATCCGCAACCTTGAAGAGACCTTCGCTGGTATCGACGCCGAGGCGCTGAAATCCGCCGCCGAGGCGATCTGGGCCAGCCGTCAGGTCTTTACGCTGGGGGTCGGTGTAAACAACGCGAACGCGCGCAATTTCACCTATCTCGCCTCCACCGGCATGGTGCAATTCCACGCCATCCCGCGCCCCGGCTCAACGCCCACCGACGATCTGGCCTGGGCGGACAAACGCGATGTGCTGATCGCAATGTCCATGCGCCCCTACCGAACCGAGGTTGTCGCCGCCATCGAGGTCGCGCGCGAGCAAGGCATGACCATCATCGGCCTCAGCGACAGCCCCGCCAGCCCGATCATCCGCGCGGCAGATCATGGCTTTGTCGTCGCCGTGGACACGCCGCAGTTCTTCCCGTCATCCGTCTCGACAATCGCGCTTTTGGAAACGCTGTTGAGTTTCGTGATTGCGGTTGCGTCCGAGGAAATCGTCGAGCGTGTCGAAAAATTCCATGACCGCCGCCATCAGCTTGGCATCTACGTGAAGGAGCCGGAATGAAGGACGAAACAGGCCCCGTCCGGTCATTGGACGCGCGCTATTACACCGACCCAACGGTCTTCGAGGTCGAAAAGACCGGGCTGCTCGCGCGCACCTGGCAATTTGCCTGCCACGCCAGCCAGCTTGAAAATCCCGGTGACTACGTGGCCTTTGATCTGGGCGATGAAAGCCTGTTCTGCATTAAGGGGCGGGATGGCGAAATCCGCACCTTCTACAACGTCTGCCAACACCGCGCGCATCAGCTGGTCAGCGGGGAAGGCAGCACACGGGTCGTCGTCTGCCCCTATCACGCGTGGACCTATGAACTGACCGGCAAACTGCGTGCCGCGCCCAACGCCAAATGCGTGCCCGGCTTCGTTGCCTCGAAGATTTGCCTGACCGAAGTGCGCACCGAGGTTTTTCTGGGCTTTGTCTTCGTCAACCTCGATCCGCATGCAGCGCCTATGGACGACTGGTTCCCGAACGCGCGGACGGAGCTGGAAGACTTCGTGCCCAACTGGGCCGAGCTGAAGCCGCTGGAATGGGTAGAGATACCGGAAAACTGCAACTGGAAGGTCTCAGTCGAGAATTACTCCGAATGCTACCATTGCACCCTGAACCACCCGACCTTCGCTACTGGTGTGATCCGGCCGGAAACCTATGACATCCAACCGCAGGGTTACTGCCTGCGCCATACCACCGAATGCAATGACCTCAGCAAAATGAGCTATGATATCGACAGCGGGTTCGCCAACAATGACAAGTATTCGTCATGGTTTCTCTGGCCGATGTTTTCCTTTCAGGTTTATCCCGGCAACCTTCTGAACACCTACCATTGGCGCGCGGTAGACGCCGATCACGTGGTGGTCTGGCGCGGCTGGTATTCGGTTGGCGGGCAAGACGACGAAACTGTCCGCCGCATGGCCCAACAGGACCGCGCCACGACGGTCGAGGAAGACATTCACCTTGTTGAGTCGGTACAGCGTGGGTTGAAATCGCGCGGATACGTCCCGGGGCCCCTGGTCGTCGATCCCGCCTGTGGCGTCAATTCGGAACACTCCGTCATGCACCTGCAACGCTGGATGCGGGAGGCTGTGGATGGCTGATGTGAACCCTTACTGGCAGAATTACATCGACGGCGCGTGGGTTGATGGAGGTGCGGGCCGGATCGACGTGACCGACCCCGCAACAGGCGACCGGATCGCGGAACACGCCCTTGCCGATGCTGCCGACGTTGACCGCGCCGTAGGGGCCGCTCGCCGGGTGCATTTGTCGGGCGCGCTGACCGCCATGCGACCCATCGAACGGGGCCGCATGGTGCAGGCCGTGGGGCGGTATCTGCTAAAGCACAAGGACGAGATTGCGCGTCTCCTGACGCTGGAACAGGGCAAGCCGCTTTGGGAAAGCCATATCGAGGTAGAGGGGGCGGCGCTTTATTTCGAGTACTATGGCAATCAGGCCAGTACGGTCGAAGGCCGCTCGATCCCCCTCGGCGCGGGTTACATGGATTGGACAGAATACGAGCCTTTTGGCGTCTCGGCCCAGATCATCCCTTGGAACTACCCGGTCGAAATGACCGCGCGCTCGCTTTCGGCGGCCTTGGCCACAGGCAATGCCTGCGTGATCAAATCGCCTGAATTGACGCCGCTGACCAATGCCTGGCTGGCCAAGGCGGCCGAGGCGGCAGGGTTCCCAACTGGCGCGGTCAACGTGATCTGCGGGCTGGGGCGCGACGCGGGCGCGGCGCTTGCCGGGCACCGGGATGTGAACCAGATCGTGTTTACTGGCTCTGTGCCGACCGGCATTGCGATTGCAACCGCAGCGGCCCAGAACGTGGTGCCCTGCGTGTTGGAGTTGGGCGGCAAATCCGCAGCCATCGTGCACGCTGACGCCGACCTTGACGCCTTCGAGAATGACATCCGCTGGGGCATATATTTCAACGCAGGCCAAGTCTGCTCGGCGATGTCGCGCGTGATCGTCCACGAAAGCCGCCACGACGAACTTGTCGAACGGGCACAAAAAGTCGCAAAATCCCTCTCCGTCGGCCCCGGCATCGAGCGGACCGAATTTGGCGCAAACATGGGCTCGATGGTCAGCGACGGCCAACGCGACCGTGCACTCGGGCTGATCGCCCGCGCCCAAGAACAGGGCGCAAAGATCGCTGCAGGCGGGCGCAAGCCCAACCGTCCCGGCGCGTTCCTGGAGCCCACGGTGGTCTCAGGCGTGACGCCCAATATGGACATCGCTCAGCAAGAGGTCTTTGGTCCTGTCCTGTCGGTGCTGTCTTTCGGCGAGGACGCGCAGGCCATCGAGATCGCCAATGGCACCGACTACGGGCTGGTGGCGGGTGTCTTTACCGCCGATCTGGATCGCGCGACCCTCGCGGCGCGGCAACTCCGCGCCGGTCAGGTCTTCGTCAACGAATGGTATGCCGGCGGTGTTGAAACGCCGTTTGGCGGCTTCGGCAAATCCGGCTATGGGCGTGAAAAGGGGCGCGAGGCGCTTTGGAACTACGTGCAAACCAAAAATATCGCGATCCGGCTGAAAGGATAACACCATGAGCGCATTCGACGAAGATCTGTTCCTGAAGGGGTTGGAACAACGCAAAGCGACGCTGGGCGCGGAGTATGTCGAAAAGAACCTCGCGGCCGCCGATGACTTCACCCGCCCTTTTCAGGAGGCGATGACAGCCTGGTGCTGGGGCTTTGGCTGGGGCGATGATGTGGTCGACTCAAAGACCCGCAGCATGATGAACCTGTCGATGATCGGCGCGCTTGGCAAAATGCACGAATGGGAAACCCATTGCCGCGGTGCACTTAACAATGGCGTCACCCAGGATGAAATCCGCGCAATCATCCACGTGATCGGCATCTATTGCGGCGTGCCGCAAGCGCTGGAATGCTTTCGCGTGGCCCGTCGGGTTCTGGAAGAGGACTAACAACAGAGGCTATCCGGGCAAGCCCGCAAAAGTGCGAGGGCACTCTTGAGCAGACAAGGAAAAAGCATTTGGCGCCATTCTCGGAACAATGGCCAAATGAATGCTCTCTTTTGAAGCCCAGGCATTTGTGCACTCCACAGCATTAGCCACTTTCGGCTCGGAGCAGTTGTTAGCTGCGCGACGGTTGAAAGGCTGGTATGTGCCTGAGCATTGAGACTCCGGTACATGCCAAGCCACGGTTGTCGTCAGCCGAATTTCGCTCGACCACGATCTTTACCACTTTTTGCTGCACATTTTGCTGTACAAATTGCAGCATCAAAAAAGTTATCCCCATCAAATACAAGCACTTAGAGCCATGATAATAAACACTTTTCGGACTGTCTCTCCGCCATTTTCCGTCGACTTCATTGAGAACTTTGTCGGACCGGCCAAATTGGTGTCCAACCTTTGGCAACTGACGTGAAAGAGGCATGAACGGGCGTATTGCCTTGAGCGGGTTTACCATCCAGACGGTGCCGATGAACGTTGGTGGGAATTGCGATCCGGCTTTGATCGCTGGTCCAACGACCTACGCGAACTTGGCAACATGCTGATCAGGCAACCAGCGGCTTTTCACTATTATACTGCGCAAACCGTGTTCCCGAACACGGGCCCAGATAAGGCAAACACCTAGCTTGTGCTGATCGCCGAAGACGTATCTGAAAGATGCGATCCCGCAGATCATCATGGGCATCGAATGGGCCGTAATCGAGGATTTTGGCGCACCTTGACCGAATGACGATCCAGCAACGTTTGTGATCAACGATGCGGCTAACACTAAGATGTTTAGCGGATGCGGCCGATTTCGTGGGCAAGCGATATTGGAAGATAGATCAATTGCCCTTTTTGATCGCTTCGCGGGTGCTGACGGACGCGCATGGCACGGCGACTTCGCATTTTGCGGAGCGGCCAGAATTACGCCTGACCGAAACCGTCGGCACACCACCCTCATTATCGTACGTCATTCGAACATCCCGCCTGAAACCCATTGTCGCAATGTGCTTTTAGCCGTTCGGTGTCTTCTGGCAGCCATCTCGACGGATCTGTCACTTGAACCCACGGTCCAATATAATCTTGCGCATAATAGGCGTGGCCGTGGCCGGGCGGTGCCCCAAAGGACAATGCCATGTCCAGCGCCAGCTGGAACTGGGTCACAATTGGCATAAAGAAAAGGTGCTCCGACATGTCCTCGGCGGGGGCATCGTTCATCCAAGGCGGCGCGCGCCAAAGCGAATATGGATCATAAAACACCACGGGATCGCTCGAGTATTGGAGAAAGACAATGCGCATGTCCCCCCATTCAGAGGACGCTTCAGAGGCATCCGCCGTGTGCGATGCGTAGCGCACCAAAGAACCCTCGCCAATCTTAGGTAAAACCCACGAACTAGCGGGATCACGCTGGTTCTGAATGTAATTCCAAAAACCTGACGGAAACGGTGGGCCCGCCCAGAAAGCACCATCTATGGGATCATCCATCAGGCGGAAAAGGTTCGTCGCATACATTGAAGACCACGCGCCAAGGCTGAGGCCATGCATATACAGTCGCGGTCGCGTATCTATAGGCAGAGTTTTCCAGTAACCGTGGACCACGTCCTGCAAGGCTATCGCTTGATCTAAACCGGTGCTGGTTTCCAAGATCAAAGCCAGTGGCGACTGCAGGTATGAATACTGAGCTGCCACAGTCGCGATGTCGCCATGGTGCATATACTCGACTGGATCCTGTGAACCCGGATCCATCCAGCCGGTGCCGGTCGGGCTTGCGATAATCAGCACCTCACGCTCGAAAGCGCCTTGCCGCTTCAATTCAGCTAACGCCAATTGCGCCCGTTCTTGCGGAGTATCACCGTTGGCGCGGCCGACATAGACACGGATTGGGTCGAGCGCCTGTTGACCCGTAAAGGCCGAAATCGCAGCTGCATCAGGCCCAGAAGTGATGAAATCGCGTCCCGGACTTCCGATCCCGGCCCAGTCGATCAAGGATTCGTCGCTTCCTGTCATGCGCGGGTCGGACGGTTGTGGCGGCGCATTCTGGAACAGGTCTTGCGCAGCCTCATAGCTTTCATCAAGACCCGTGACCACGCCGTCAACAATGCCATCACGGGTGACGACAAAAAGGATCAATACCACCGTGATGAAGCCCAGAATGTTGGCCCGGCGCGGGGGCATGATACGATAAAACCAAGCGCGGATAAGCCGGAACAACGACGCAACAACCCGCCCCAAAAGGAAAGCCGCCAAGAATGTGAGAGCTGCAAACAAAACAATTTTCGTAAGGTGAAGCGCGTCCGCCAGTTCCAGTCCCATCTTTTGGCGCAAATCGTTCTGCCATGTCAGGCTCGATCCCAGAACCCAAAGAAAGAACGCAACGACCCCAAAACCGATAACCCAAGTCATGCCCAGAGCGGGACGCCCCGATAGGCGCGGCATCTCTGCCGCACGCCACAGCAGCCCGACGACTTGGCCGATGAGATAACCTAGCGCCGTAACCAGACCGCCGAGTATACCCTGCACCTCCGGCCCGCGCGGGATCAACGATGGTGTCAAAGACGCGGCAAAGAACAGCAAACCAAGAAGCATGCACGGCACCGAGAAAGGCCCAATGATCCAAGATAAGCTTTTCTTCACAGACGCCTCCGTCTTCCACGCGCAGCGAAGTTCCTTTGCGCATGCAGCCGATGCCTTATCGGCCCACAATGCGTTGCTGCGGATATTGGTGAGGTTCAAACTCACTATGCTGCATTAAACATAAAGACAAATCAGGATCTTGCGAAGTCGAAAGTGGGCAAGAAATTCATCCATGACCCGTGTGGCGCAGCCCGTTTGGAAGGGCCCTGTGGATCTTTCGCTTCCCTATCGTATAGCGCCTTAGCTGTTGTATAAGTTTTGAATGAAACACGCTTTTACCAACACACCCGGCGCAATATGCATCGTACTATTCGCATGTTTGGCCGCTGTGTCGTTTGGTTCGCGATCCCTGGCCCAAACAGATCAGGCGCAAATGGAGGTTTCGACTTTGGAGTTCCCCTATTTCACTTTGCGCAATCGCACTGGCTCACTAAAACCAGAAGACATCTATGGCGGCGAACGAAGCGATTTGAAGGCGGGTCTGTGCCGGGTCGGTGCGCTTGACCTTGGCATGCTATCACCCCTTGCCGAGGCGGCACCCACTTTCTTGCGCGAGGAACTTCTGCGCGTGCAAGACGTGCAGGAAATGGAACCTGGCGTCATTCTCGATGGTCTTGAAAAAACAGCAGGCGCGCGGGGCCCTGCGCTCTATGTGCACGGTTATTACATCGGTTTTGAAAAAGGCTGTCGGCGCGCGACGCTCTTGCAGCAAAACGCGGGCCTTGAGGGGCGGTTTCTATGGTTCAGCTGGCCGTCGGACGGTGCCGCAGCCTACTACACTCATGACGAGGCTGACCTTTATTGGAGCCTGCCGGACCTAGCGAGTACGATCGTTGAACTGGACAAGCGCTTTGGGACCGAAACCGTTGATGTGATTGGGCACAGCCTTGGCGCAAGGGGTGTCGTGCTGGCGCTGGCGGAGGTGGCAAATCGGCACCCCGAGGTCCGATTAGGTCATGTCGTTCTGCTGGCTCCGGATATGGATTTCGGGATATTCGAACGCATCCTGCCCCGCATTAAACCCATCTCAAAAAGCCTAACAGTCTATACCGCACGCGGCGACAAACCCCTTGCCCTTTCAAGGCAGGTGCATGGTTATCCTCGGCTTGGCGAGTCAGGGAACGACGTCTCAAGGATTGCTGCTGTAGAGGTCATCGACCTTAGTGATTTGCCCACCGAAAGCCCAACCGGGCACCTTTATCACATCTATAGTTCAGCTGTTGGCAGCGATTTGCGCCAGCTTCTGAACGAAGGAAAGCGCGCCTCTGCCCGCAGCGGTCTAGTGGCGGAAGCCAACAACCTTTGGCGGCTGCAACCCTCGGAGGCAGACTCAAGTCGCGCTTCAAGAGAATGACACGGCGAAACCAGCCAGAAGACGACGTATCTTATGGAATCCCAAGCGCCCACTATGTCCTGCAAAAAAGTTCGCTTCCTGCAGTCTGCTGTGGCGGCCGTCGATGTCGAACCGCCTATTTGAACGAGGGAATGCGCACGGAGAAGCTTGAAAACTTCTGAGTGTGCAAAACGATATACGCTTCACGACTTAGCGACAGATGGAGAAATCAGTTTGCCAACAGGCTTATCAGCGATAATGCCAGTTTTTTGGATAAGAAACGCGACATTTAGTGTATTGTGACCTTCATGATCGCTAGTGCCACGCCAATACCGCCCGAGAATAGCCCGCCGAGCACAGCAGGTGTGATCCTGCGATCGACGACCCAGCCCACACGCGTTCCCAGCACGGCTAGGAGCGCCACACAAACACCCTGAGACAGCAAGACAGCCAGTTCGACGCCAATCCAGCCGACACCTGCGGCAAGGAAAAATATAGTTGGCAGGTTGGCCACAGCGAGGGTTGGGCTGCTATGATGCCAAGCTGCGCGCCACGCATCCCGATTTACTCGCTCACCGCTATTGAGCGCGTGCGCCACGAGTTCGGCAAAAGCTTTAGCAAGGGTAATCGCAAGAACCGATCCAAAGAGAACGACCGCCGTCTTAATGGGAGATTGCGAATGATCTCCTGCTGCCATCAGGATGCTCAGCACCATGATCGCGCCATAGATTATTCCGAAAGCAGCTTTGTCGAGGCGTTGCCAACCAGATGCATCGGCGTGGTTCATTGTGGTCACGCTCCCCTAGCGTCTTCATGTGTGCAGGGATGTATCCCCTTGAAGTAAATGTCGACTCGCCGTCGTGAAGCCCGCTCTAATAAGTTACGCCGCTCTCATTGAAAGAAAAAGACAACACTTCCAACTTTCCCGTACAACTTTGATCATGTCTCCATCATCTCTATAGCTTGGACAAACCGTTTAGCTGGACGATTTTCTTGTGTGGTTTTTAGGGCGCAAACACAACGGCCAAAAGCACTGTGCGCGAACGTCACTTCGGAAGTTGTTCAGCAATCGGCGCTGATGGATCAGGCACGTCAGGACGCCGTCGCGCTTACGATCGAAGCGAGCGCAGAAGGCTGGTGGCGAGAAACGTCAAAGCTGCCACACAGACGATTGACGGACCAGCCGGTGTGTCGAAAAAATAGGCGGATTGCAGTCCCACAATTGCAGACAACCCACCGATCACAGCTGCTGCCAAAGCCATTTGTTCCGGCGTGCGCGACAGGGGCCGCGCGGCGGCGGCAGGAATGATAAGCATGGCTGCAATCAGCAAAACGCCGACCACTTTGATCGCCACAGCAACGGTAATAGCTAGCGCAAGCGTCAGAACCAACTGCTCCCGGCGGGGATCAATACCATTGGCGTATGCCAGCTCTTCGCTCAGCGTGGCCGTGAGCAAGGCTGACCATCGCCAAGCCATAA
Source organism: Paracoccaceae bacterium (assembly GCA_024742575.1). Classification (GTDB taxonomy): domain Bacteria; phylum Pseudomonadota; class Alphaproteobacteria; order Rhodobacterales; family Rhodobacteraceae; genus Marivita. Next base: position 21,897 of record JANSYF010000025.1, read on the forward strand.
GCGACACGACCAAAGCCGCACCGCCCCAAATCACCATCAGGTCGCCGCGCGAGACTGCAAGGATGTCACCGAAAAGATAGGCCATAAGGTCAATCCGGATGCCAGACAGAAACGACACCGCTACAAGGCCAAACGCCAAGGCCGAATGCGCCAGAACCCCCAAAAGCGTGTCCATCGCATAACCACGTCCCGAAAGCGCCGTCACGGTCAAGGCCATGGCCAATGCGACCGCCACTGCGCCTGCAAAGATCGACACTTGCAAGGCCAGCGACAACGCGACGCCAAGGATTGCAGCATGCGCCGTTGCATCACCGAAATAGGCCATACGCCGCCAGACGACAAAGCTGCCCAGCGGAGCAGCAGCCAATGCAACCCCCACCCCGGCCAGAACGGCACGGGTCATGAAATCATCGAGCATTATTCGGCAGCCTCGGTCCGTTTTTGATCATTATTTGTATGTGTATGGTCATGGTCATGATCGCAATTTTCATCATGGGCATGATCGTGTTCGTGGCGATACAGAGCCAATGCGCCCCCAGTGCCAGATCCGAACAAAGCGCGATATTCTGGTGCCGCCGAGACGATTTCTGGCGTACCTTCGCAGCAGACATGTCCATTGAGACACACCACCCTGTCGGACGCACTCATTACCACATGCAGCTCGTGGCTGATCATGAGCACTGCACAGCCCGTCCGTTGGCGGACTTGTTCAATTTGGCGATAAAACGCGGCAGACCCGGGCTGATCAAGACCTTGGGTCGCTTCGTCCAGCAACAGCAGATCAGGTGTGTCAATCAGGGCGCGTGCCAATAGAACTCGTTGAAACTGCCCGCCGGACAAACCGGACATCTGGCGCTGCGACAAGTCAGGCACACCTGCCCCGATAAGAGCGTGGGCACAATCAGCTTTGGAATGCCCGCCAGGTAGCTGCAAAAATCGCTCAACCGTGATGGGCAGCGTCGGATCAATGTGCAGCTTTTGTGGAACATACCCAATCCGCAAATCGGGCTTGCGACGAATACTGCCCGATGCTGGGACAACAGCCCCGATCAACGCCCGCAAAAGCGTTGTTTTACCCGATCCGTTCGGCCCAACAATTGTAACAATCTCGCCTGGTTCGATCGAAAGCGATACGTTTCGCAACACGGTATTCGCGCCATAGCCTAAACTGATGTGATCTATCGAAATCAGGCTCATGCCGCACCTTTCTCGGCACAGGTTGGGCACAGGCCCTCAGCCTCCACAACCGTGCGTTCGATCTGGAAACCGGCGGCCCGCGCAGCATCCCCCAATGCTCCGCGCGACGGCGCGGATTGGGCTTCAGCTACAGCTTGGCACACCCGGCAGATCATGAAAGCAGGGGAATGAACAGCACCGGGATGAGAGCAGGCGATAAAAGCATTCAGGCGTTCGATCTTATGCGCAAAACCATGCGCAACAAGAAACTCTAGCGCCCGATAGGCGACTGGAGGTTGTGATCCGAACCCCTCATCGCGCAAACGGTCAAGCATTTCATAGGCCCCGATAGCGCGGTGCTCTTGAAGCAAGACTTCAAGCGCCTTTCTGCGTACTGGTGTGAATCGCAACCCATCACTGGCACACTGCCCCTCCGCAGCGGCAAGCGCAGAAGCAATACAACCGGCATGGTCATGCATTTCGAAAGCCACTGTCTCGGTCGGTGATGATTTCGTGCCATCAATGCCACTTGTCATGTTATTACATTTCCGATATTTCACCTGTAACGTTATAAAATCACGTGGAGCCAGACATGTCCAGAAACCTCTTGCCTATTACGCTCACGGCCACCCTTCTGGGCACTACGGCGTGGGCTGATTTTCCCAGCGTGGCCACTGACATTGCGCCTGTTCATTCGCTTGTGTCGCGCGTGATGCAAGGGATCGGGACCCCTGAACTGATCGTCGCGGCAGGCGCGACACCCCATGAATACAGCCTGCGCCCGTCCGAGGCCGCCGCATTACAAGATGCAGACATTATTTTTTGGATTGGTCCAGACCTGACCCCGTGGATGGCAGATGCCATCCAAACGCTCGCTGAAGGTGCTGAGGTGACTTCGCTGATGACGGTTGACGGGACAACGAAGCTGCCCTTCCGCGAAGGTGCATTGTTCGAGGCGCATGATCACGACGCCGATGATGATGACGAACACGCACATGATGATCATGATGACGACGACCACGGGCACGATGAACACGCGCATGAGAAACACGATGACGACGACCACGGGCACGATGAACACGCGCATGGCGCTTATGACCCGCACTCATGGTTGTCACTCGACAATGGCGCGGTCTGGCTGAACGCCATCGCCGCACAGCTATCTTCGGTCGACCCCGACAATGCCAGTGCATATTTCACCAATGCAGCGGCAGCACGCGAAGAGTTCGACACTTTGCGAACTGAAATCAATGACATCCTAGCCCCAGTCCGGGGGCGTAACTTTATCGTATTCCACGATGCGTACCAGTATTTCGAAATGTCGTTTAACCTCCCGGCCTCGGGCGCAATCTCTGTCTCTGACGCGACTGATCCAAGTCCCGCCCGTATCGCGGACATCCAAGCACGCGTGAAAGATCAAGACGTGACATGCGTTCTTTCCGAACCCCAATTCGACCCGAAAATCGTGGCCGCCGTGATGGACGGATCAGAAGCGCGCACAGGAGTTCTTGACCCTCTTGGGTCTGATCTCGAAACCGGTTCAGAGCTTTACGGCAATGTCCTTCGCAATCTGGCCGGTGCACTGGCTGATTGCCTTTGACGTCTTGACGAGATGCATCTTGGCTCTTCAATCCGGTGACCGAAACCGGCGCACCGCCGTGTTCAGCGCGGCGGCGCCCACTATTCAGGTTGGCAGATCTCACCTCGGATCACCGCAAGTCCCGTGCGCCAAAGCAGCCCTGCGATGATGGCGCTGAGCAGTAAAAGCAGCACCCAGCCAATCATGGTGACCACGGTCACACCCGACAACGCCCCATACCGAAACGATGCGATCGTCATTGCCGCGATAGGAAATGACAAAGCCCAGAACGATAGTGCGAACGGAAGCCGCAGCAGCCCCCGCGCATGAAGCAGCACCAGGCCGGTGAAGAAAAGTCCCAAATTGTAGAGGATGCGTGCCAAAGGATCGAGCATGCCGCCATTCAGTTGAAGCCAAGCAAGAAAGGCTACGGCGGGCGGTGCAATCAGGATCGTCAATGTCGGGCGGAGTTTCCCTGGCAAGGGGTCATGAAACACCAAACGGTTGAACACCAGTGTCAGCAGCATGATCCAGAACAACAAGCCAATAGAGAAAAAATACCAGCTTGCAGCCACGAATCCCAGCGACACGCCCGCGATTGGCGCAATGACATTGCCCACAGCCGGGATGAACCACGCAGGCGACATCTGCCCCACGCCAAAGCCGCGATGGCTGATCCAGCTTGTCACAATGGCCAATGTCAACACCGCCTGCCCTACTGCACCGATCCCCCAGATGATTGCAGCAAGACCAGGCGCGGTGTCGCGCAGAGCGATTGCGCCCAGTAGCAGCGAGATGCTGATCGCAGGAAAGAAGGCCAGCTTGATCGGATGGTTCCATTCCGCTGCGACGGCTGCCGGATAGCGAGCGGCCTTGATGATGTAGAAGACAGCTTGGGTTGCAAAAACCAAGACGGCAAAAGTGGCGATGCCATGCCCAAGCGTGGCAAATCCTGCCGCCTCGACCGCCAATGATGTGCCCATTAACCCCATCGCCGCGCTGAAGAACGCGACCGGGAAGTGCTCTAGCCGGTTGTGGGCCATCGGGGTTTCGGTCGACGTCTGGGTCATCACTTTTCCTCCTGACGGTGCTGTTCTGGCTACTCTGCCGCCGTGTCTGTATCGGTGGGCGCAACCATCGCCCGCCATGCATCATATTGCGACAGGAACACCCGTCCGTTCAGTTCATGTAGGAGATGGGTCGCTTGCAGACGGTCCATCACCGGGCCTTTGACCTCGGACAGGTGCAAGCCGATGCCAAGTTCGGTCAGACGCTGGTTGATCGCCTCAAGGCTTTCAAGGGCCGAGAAATCCACCTCATTCACCGCCGAGAACATCAGGATCACGTTCTTGATTGCACAGCCTTCGGAAACACGCGCCTGCACAAGGTCTTCAAGAAATCGCGCGTTTACGAAATACAGGCTTTCATCCACCCGCAAGCTTAGCACTGTCGGGTCGGTTTCCACGTTGTGGCGGTGGATGTTGCGGAAATGCTGGGTGCCCGGCACCAACCCGATCTCGGCCACGTGCGGACGCGAGGTCTTGTAAAGATGCAGCAGGATCGAAATCCCCACACCCGAGGCGACACCCACTTCGACACCCATAGTCAAGGTCAGCAGAATCGTCGCCGCAACGGCGGTGAAATCTGCCTTGGAATATCCCCATGTTTTCTTGAGGATCGAGAAATCAACAAGGCTAAGCACTGCCACAACGATGGTTGCCGCCAGTGTCGCAGTGGGCAGGTAATAGACAAGCGGGGTCAACGCGACGGCGGCGATAGCCAGACCGACAGCCGTGAACGCACCCGCAGCAGGTGTTTCGGCACCAGCATCGTAGTTGACCACCGATCGGGCAAAACCGCCGGTAACAGGATAACCCCCGGTGAACGCAGCACCGATATTGGCGGCCCCCAGCCCGATCAATTCCTGATCCGGGTCGATCCGCTGCCGCTTTTTCGCGGCAAGGGTTTGCGCGACCGACACCGACTCAACAAAGCCGATGATCGAGATCAGGATCGCAGGCATCAACAGTTGGCCAATCAGGTCTGGCGACAGCCCCGGCAAGGTGAGCGGCGGCAGGCCTTGCGGCACCTCGCCCACGATTTTGACGCCATTATCGTTCAGCCCGAACAGCCAGACAGAAATCGTGGTCACGGCCACGGCCGCCACTGGTCCGGCCTTTGTCAGCACGTCGGCCAGCTTCGGTGACGCGCCAAGACTGCGCAATAAGGGCTTTAGGCCCTTACGCACCCAGAACAAAAACGCGGTTGCAGAAACCCCGATGATTACGGTGATCACGTTGGTTTCACCCAGATGCGCGCCAATCGACATCAGAAGTTCGGGCAAAGTGTGCCCATGCGCTGTCACGCCCAACAGGTGCTTTAGCTGGCTGAAGGCAATCAAAATGCCCGACGCAGTAATGAACCCGGCAATCACTGGATGGCTGAGAAAGTTCGCCAAAAAGCCAAGCCGCAATACACCCAGCAGCACAAGGAACGCGCCTGAAAGGAAGGCCAGCGTCAGCGCCGCAACAGCATAGCCCGCAGTTCCCGCCTCTGCCACCTGCCCCACGGCGGACGCCGTCAGCAGGGACACCACCGCAACTGGCCCCACGGCCAAAGCGCGGCTGGTACCAAAGATCGCATAAAGGATAATCGGCGCGATAGAGGCGTAGATCCCGGCCTCGGGCGGCAATCCGGCCAGCAACGCATAAGCCAAGGATTGCGGAATCAGCATGATCGTCACGATCACCGCCGCAATCATGTCATTGGAAAACGCGTTTCGATCATAGGTCCGTCCCCAGTCGAGGATCGGAAAATAGCCGCGGAGGTGGTTGAGCATGGGTCTTCTCGAATTGGGATCGGACAGAGCCATTTGGCCCTGCCCGTCACGTGTGTTATGCGGCACAAACAGGCCGTGTGATACGGTTTACTCGGCGGCGACCTTGATCTTCTCGGGTTTGGCCATCCACTCCTTGCCCTTGAGCATCGCCTTCCAATAGATCGGTGGCAGCAGCTTTTCTTTAAGCAACCAAGCCGCCCGCGACGGTTTGGTACCGTCGATCAGATAGCTTGGAAAGCTCGGCTTGAGCGCCCCGCCATACCCAAATTCGGCCAGCACGATCTTGCCACGTTCGACCGTCAGTGGGCACGACCCGTACCCGTCATATTGCGCCACTGCCGACCGTCCCCGGATATCCGCCACGATATTGTCCGCCACGGTTGGTGCCTGTTTGCGCGCCGCTGCAGCGGTTTTGGCATTGGGTGCGTTCATCACATCGCCCAGCGACCAGATGTTATCATAGCGCGTGTGGCGCAACGTGGCTTGATCGACATCAACCCAACCCGCGGCATCTGCCAAAGGCGACACGCGGATGAAGTCGGGCGCGGTTTGCGGCGGGCAGACATGCATCATGTCGAACTCAACCTCTACAGTGGTTGGGTCGGTGTCCGGTGCATTAACCGCAAATGTCGCTTTTTTCGCTGGGCCATCCACCGCAATCAGGTTGTGAAAGAAGTTGAGTGAGGCATCGTATTTCTTGACGTATTCCATCAGCGCCGGGACGTAGTCCTTGACCCCGAACAACACTCCACCAGCGTTCATGAACTGAATGTCGATATTCTTGAGCGCGCCATTGCGAAACCATGCGTCACCCGACAGGTACATTGCTTTCTGCGGTGCGCCTGCGCATTTGATCGGCATCGGCGGCTGGGTAAACAGCGCGCGACCTTCCTTCAATCCTTTGACAAGCTCCCACGTATAAGGCGCCAGATCGTAACGATAATTCGATGTAACGCCATTGCGCCCTAGGGTTTCTTCCAGACCTTCGATCTTGCCCCAGTCCAACTTGAGACCCGGGCAAACCACCAGCCGATCATATTTCACAACCCGGCACCCATCTAGGATTATCGCGTCGTTCTCTGGCTCGAACGCTGCAACAGCGGACTTGATCCAATGCACACCCTGAGGGATCAGCGACCCCATTGTTTTCGCCGTGTCCTGCGCATCAAAAATGCCACCGCCAACCATGGTCCAGCCGGGCTGATAGTAATGGATATCCGCCGGATCGATGATTGCCACTGACAGCCCTGGCTTGCGTGTCTTTAAGCTGGCTGCAACCGACACGCCTCCAGCTCCACCGCCAACGATCACCACGTCGAACTTAGCGTCACCAGTATCTGTCGGTGTCTTGCCACCATTGGCAATACGCCGCGCAACGCCGTTCATGTCATAACCTGCCGCCTTGGTTGCACCGAGGATATCCGCCATCGGCAGCGCCTTGGCCTGACTTAACGACCAGAGCGTGGCCGAACGTGTGCCAGAGCGGCAATAGGCCAGCACTGGCCCCGGTAGATCACGAAGCGCCGCGCCAAAGGCAACCGCGTCTGCGTCTTGCACCATCCCGGTCTGCACCGGTAGGTAGCGGATTTCTAGACCCGCCGTTTTGGCCGCGGTTTCGATTTCCTCATGGGTCGGTTGGTCCGCACCTTCGCCATCCGGGCGGTTGCAGATGATCGACCGAAACCCCGCCTCTTTCAAAGCGGGAATATCGGTGGACGAAATCTGCGGGCTCACGGTGAGCGCATCGTTGATCTTATTCAGTTGCATTGCGAAGGTCTCACCTGCTTGCATGGAAAGGTGTGGCGGCATCACGCCGCCACTTGGGTTCACTCAATCAAAGCGCGTTCACGGGCACTTTGAGCATCGGGCGACCGTCCTTGTCGCGCGGCACTTCGCCAGCCCGCATGTTCACTTGCAGCGACGGAATGATCAGCTTGGGCATGTCCAAGGTCGCATCCCGCTCGGTGCGGAATTTGACGAAATCGTCCTTGGTTTTGTCACCACCCACATGAATGTTGTGCGCCTTTTCTTCGCCCACGGTGGTTTCCCACTGGATGTCGCGGCCATTGGGGCCGTAATCGTGGCACATGAACAAGCGCATATCTTCGGGCAGCGTCAGAACCTTTTGGATGCTGTCATAGAGCGTGGCTGCATCCCCACCGGGGAAATCGGCACGGGCCGATCCGCCATCGGGCATGAACAGCGTGTCCCCCACAAAAGCGGCGTTGCCCACCACATGCACCATGCAGGCCGGGGTATGGCCCGGAGTGTAGATGGCAAATGCGTCGATGTTGCCGATCTTGTAGGTGTCGCCATCTTCGAACAGCTTATCGAACTGGCTGCCATCACGCTGGAACTCGGTGCCTTCGTTGAAGACCTTGCCGAACGTGTCCTGCACGACCATGATTTGCGAACCGACACCGATCTTACCACCAAGCTTGTCCTGAATGTAGGGCGCTGCCGACAGGTGATCCGCATGGACATGGGTCTCGATGATCCATTCCAACTTGAGGCCGCGTTCCTGAATTTCCGCAATCAGCGCATCGGCGTGGTCATAGGTGATCCTGCCTGCTGCGTAGTCGATGTCCATGACGCTGTCGACAATCGCACAGGCGTCCGAGGTCGGGTCTTTGACGATATAGCTGATCGTGTTGGTGGCATCGTCGAAATGGGCCGATACGTCGGGCGTAACGGACATGTTCACGGGATACTGTGTCATGAGTGTCTCCTTTGTGGAATGTGTTTGATCACGAAGGATCAGACGCGGCAGGTCTTGATGCCGAAAATGGAATAGAGCGGGCAAATGCGCACTGTTGCGACAACCAGCATCACGATGCCGATCGCGGCAGCGCCGTACTTGAAGAGCGCAGAATCAAAAAGCGGCAGACCACTGGCAAAGGCCAGAAACAGCAGCACAAGTCCCAGAATGGCGCGCAGAGCCCGGTCGAGAGTACCAACATTTGTAGTCATGGCGTGATCCTCCAGAATCAAATCTGACTCTGTGCTACGCCTTTGACCGGCACCCTTCAGTGATATTGTCACCTAAGCCGTCAAAAGATGCGAGCGGATCGATTATTCTCACCGAATGCTCAGGCGCTTTCGGCCAAACGAGACAGCATGGCGCGATCCAGCAACGTGATCTTGCCTCGTGACTGGGCCACAAACCCGCGCTTTTGAAAGTCATGCAAAACGCGCGAGATCACTTCACGCGCAGTGCCCAGCTCAGTCGCCAATTGAGAATGTGTCGTCGCCAATTCATCCCCGTCCGATGCAAGGCTAAGCAGCCGTCCCGCCAAGCGCACGTCGATCCGACCAAAGGCCACATCGTCGATTACACGAAACAAATCGGTGATGCGCCGCGCATATGCCGTCAGCACAAATTCGCGAAATTCCTTGGACGAGGCCATCAACCGGTCAAAGGCACCACGTGGAATAGCAACTGCGGTGACTTCGGTCTCTGTAACACCCTCGGCCGAATACGGTTCATGCGCCAGCAGACAGGCCGTGGTTAAAACGCAACTTTCCCCGGCTTCAACCCGGTAAAGCACAATGTCTCGTCCGCTTTCCGAGGTCTGTTGGACGCGGACACGACCGTTGAGCAGAAACAACAGATTGTCGGGCACCGCACCCGGCCCAAACACAGCCGTTCCGGCAGGAACCTTCATGACCGAGCTCTCGGCGACCAGCTGCGCTTTGACCGCGTCTGGTAAGGTGCTCAGACCATGAAAACGTTCGATCCAAGCTGTGTCGACCATGCGCTGCTCCCTAGAGTTTTTCGGCAGACTGTCCGGCAACATCGGTCATGCCCGCCCCAAGGACAACCGCTACCCGGAGGCGCATCATGCAATTGGGTCGAATGGATTGTCCAGCACCCCCACAACCGGCATCAGAAACGCCCCGGTTTCGGCGTCAAGCGCCTCGGCATAAAAGCTGTCTACGGCGGCGACTGCTTCAGACAGACTGCTGTTCGATCCATTGAAGATCGACATTACAGCAGTCGCGTTATCGACATCGGACATACCGCGATGCACCGCATAAAGTGCGCCGATGTCTGTCTTGTCCGCAAGGTACGTGCGATCCGCCAGTTGCTGGGCGATGAACTCTGGCGTCGCATCCTCTTGCGGGTCAGCCTTGGCCCCTTCCAAGACGGCCAGAATGAACTGATCCCGCCCTACCGCGCCAGAATTCAACACACCGACCCAGAAATCGAACCCATCCTGATCGGGCACCCGGCCAAGAACGTTGTTGTAAACAGCTGTTGCAAAGGCGTCGTTGGACAGTCCTTCGGGATAGGTGGCACTGGTCTCGGGCTGACCAATAAAGAGTGACGCCATTTCCGGAAGCGTGGTTCCATTGGCAAAGGCCGTGCCCCAAAAATTCAACCCAAGCGCATCGGGTGCGCGGTTGAAATAAGCGATGTAAAGTTCGACGAAACTTTGAAGATCCGCACCGGTCAAACTGGCCGGACCGCCGAACTGCTGCAGGTCCAGGGTTTGTCGATCCGAGTCGGTGTAAAACTCGACGATTTCAATGTTGCGCAACGTGTCTGTACCGCCCCCATCAGCGCGACGATCCTGAACAGTTATCGCGTCTGCCGAAATGGTCATGGTAAATGATGAGTTGTCCCCAGAGAAATAAGCAAGGTCGATCCCGCCATTGCCGTCGATCACGTCATTCCCAGCATAGCCTTCGAGTTCATCATCACCGTCACCACCGCGAAGATTATTGTCGAATTCATTGCCGTTGATCCAATCGTTGAAACGCGAACCAGTAGCGTTTTCAATATCGCCCATTAGCCAGATCATTTCCGTCGGAGCTGAGTCAACGAGCGTGTTATCGAACTGACTTGACGGCAAAGCAAACCCCGTCAGCGTTTCAAGTGCAGTGCTCGGAGCAAAATCCGGCAGGAAAATCGTCCAGCCCTCGGACTGGCCGGACGCGTCCGCACGGTCGGTCCCGCTTGCGTCCCAGATTGTATAGTAGAAATCCTGGCTCGTGAGAGCGAGCGTTGAGTCCCCAGCATTTGTTGATGTGTTTACGCCGTAAAGATATTGAAGCCCCAAAACATCAAGGATCATTGGCGTTGCTGGGTCCCACCGTTCCAACTCGTCTTCGTACTGATCCGAGTAGGACATCATCGTGAACCAATCGAGGTCCCGCACCAAAGTCTGATCCAATTCGTCGAGTGTGGGCCGCCCAGGGCTTCCATCAAACGGATGCTTCAACCCTAGGGCATGGCCGATCTCGTGGATCACCGTGTAAAATCCATCAGAACCCGGCTGAAAACTCGACGCGGCGACCAGCTCGTTCGAGAAGTTCATGAAAACGTCGCCGCCTTCTGTAGCGTACTGCTCAGGGTTGGTGAACGGCTCTGGACCGGGATAATAGGCGTAGGCGAGCGTGCCATCATCAACTTCGGTATTGTCTAGGGTATAGACGATGTCCGCACCCGCCTGCCCTGCCGCAACGGGGCTGTTGAAGTCACCTAAGTAGTCAAATTCGACGTCAATAAACTGCTGGATCGACGCCAGCGCCGCGGAAAAGGTCTGGATCGCACTGGCCGGGTCATCCCAAACGTGCTCTGGGTTCAAGCCATCGGCCAACGCCCAAGTGATGGTCGAGGAACCGGACAGGTCCCAGACATAGCTGTCGACCAGAACGTCGATAACCGGATCGTTCGACGGATCGAGCAAAAAGGATGAGAGAAACGCCATTCTGGCCTCCAAATATTCTTACCGATATGCACTGCCCGATCCTTTCGGGCGAACTAAATTCTGCGCCCCTACAAACCGGGCGCTCAACCCGCACGGTACGTTATGGCAGGCGTAAGTAAACACTTTTCGCGCCGCATTTTCTGGCTAGCGCCATGGCGGGTCACACCATCCAAAAGCCGTTTTTCTTGATCTTCTGGCGGATTGGCTGTTCTCGAGTGGGCAAGTGATCCCGATCAAAAAGGTCCCGCACTTTGTGGCCGCGGTTCTGGTAGATCATCCGTTTGAACGGTTCATATTCCTTAAGCAAGCGCTTGACCGGATTCGGCGCAGAAATCGCTTCTAGCAGATCGACAACGGCATCACTTTCGCGAGCAAACAACAACGGCATGTTCCGATAATGCACAGTGGTTTGTCCATCCAGATACCCTTCGGGCAATGCATTTCGCCCCCCACCCAGTTTGTGCACAACCAAAGGCAATGCGATCTGATCCAGCCACGGCGTCAGTTGCTGGCACACCAATTCAGCTGGAGGATCCTTCCAGATCGACAACGCCATGTCGAGAAAGTTTTGTCCAAACTCATGCGGGCACGAATAGTAAAAATAACCGGCATTGAAATAAAGATAACGCCGCCAGTATTCGTCCGGTTGTTCGAGATCGAGCGAACTCTCAAAATCAAGATCAAACCGATCGTACAGTGATTTCCAGATCTCGGAATACCCGGGCCCGTAAAGCTCAATCTGCGGCCATGTGCCTTCTACGCGCAGAGATGCGCCCGGCTTGGAAAAGTCGAACGGCACCTCCCCTAGGTCTCCGGTCACAAGCGTATCGGTATCGAAAAAGATGAATGGCTCGCCTTTTGGAAGCGCAAACAAAGCTTCTATTTTGTTCCCGTAGGGATAATCGCTTCCAAAGTGTTTGCTTTCAAAAGGTAAAATGGTTGCCCCTTGCGATATGAGCATCTCACGAAGCGGATCGGGACGTATGCTTGGATCCGTCGTCCACTTAGGGCCGGACCGGGGCTCTGCGACGAAAAGTTTGAACCGAGGGTCTTTGGTGCTCTGGCGCAGCGACAGGGTGAAAAGCAGAGCCTCATAGGCCAATCGGCCCATCTGCCCAACGATCATGATATTGACGGTTTCGGGGGGTGCCGAACGGCGGGCCATGACAATCCTTTGGCGTACTGCTCTTACTTTTGGGCACCACTATAGGCGTGGTGAAAAGACACGCAACGTTGGCAAATCATTGCGATAAGATCTGGTAGACAAGTGTCACACTTGCACGCAATTCGGTTTCACCTTGAGCGATCGGGACTTCGGCATCCGCCATTCGCGCCATTCCAAACGTTTCGGGCCGTGGCATGTGTGATCCACCCTCGCTTAAGCTCAGCAATGGACCAAGCTGAACCCCGGCTGCCATTGCAAACAATTCAGCGCGGGCGCGAGCATCGGCGACGGCTTTTACCCGGGCTTCATCAAGCAACGGACCCGGTTCGGATACCACAAATTGCAGCCCACCAAGCTGATTTGCGCCGTCGGTCAGTACCGCATCCAGAATTGTTCCCAGGGCGTCCAAATCGCGAACGCGCACGGTCACTCGGTTCGACGCCTGATATCCCTCGATGGATGGGCGGTCTTGTGATGACGACCTGTTTGACCAAACGGGCATCACCGACAGGTCAGTTGTTTGAACATCGCGCGCCTCAACACCGGCCTCTGTCAACTGATCGAGAATCGCAGCAGTGGTGACAGAAGTCTGCTCCATCGCGGCCTTGGCCGTATCTGCGTCTGCCGACGCCCCAACCGTGATCACCGCCATGTCAGGAACTGTAAAGACACTGCCCTCTCCGGAGACAGTGATCTGCCCGGTTGTATCTGCCCAGACCGGCGATAATCCGACCAACATGACGAACGCGGCAAAGAAACCTGTGACTTTGGGCATAACGACCTCTAACTTTCAGTTAATGACAGGCCAAGCTTCTTCTGTTGAAGGGCCGCCGACAAGTACGGATTTTTCCCCGCGCGGAAGACCGCCTTTTCCGGGATAATAGGCGTGTAAGTGACTCCCATCCCACGCAAAGGACTGCTAAAATAGAGTTATGAAGCCTGACTTTGCCCTGACCCTTTCTTTCGAAGGCATTTCACTGCTGCGCCGCGTGTCCAATGGCTGGGCACCGGTTGGCGATGTCGCTTTGGACACGCCAGACTTGCGTGCTGCCCTTGCCAATCTTCGGTCGGATGCAGATGCGCTTTCGGCCAATGGTGGTACGGTCAAACTTGTCATACCGAACGAGCAGATCAAATACCTTTCAATTCCCGAAACGGGACAGTCCGGCGATGCGCTCCAACAGGATATTCGCACGGCATTGGATGGGGCAACGCCCTACGCGGTTGACGAACTCAGGTTTGACTGGTCGCACCAGAAAGGCAAAGTTCTCGTCGCGGCGGTCGCACATGAAACCCTCGATGAAGCCGAGGCATTTGCAAAGAGCCATCACTTTGATCCCGTTTGCTTTGTTGCCAAAGCCGCGGAAGAAGAGTTTGCGGGCGAAGTCTTCTTTGGCCCTGCAGCAAGCTGGACCGGTGCGGCACCGGAAAAAGACACAGCATCCATTGTTGTTGTAGACGCGCCGGTTGAGGAATCGACGCCAGAAGTCGAAGCCAGGACGGAAGAAACGATTGCCCCCACCGTCCCGCAGCCTGAGCCAGAGCCGGAACCAAATCAAGCGCCGAATTCCGACCCTACGGACACCACGACTGTTTCGGACAATGAAGACGCATTATCTCCGGGTGCTGCCGTAGACGAAGATGCAGTTATTCCGATAAAAGAACCTTCGGAACAGCCTGCGGTTTCAGCCGCGCCGCTACCACCTGCATTGACCACACAGACACCCGAGACACCTGCAGCGCCGTCCTTTGCATCAATCCGTGCATCACGCACTGCGCCCCCACCGGTTGAGCCACCCGCAGCACCACGTGTTGACACCGCAGCCCCAGAAGCACCCGTCGCCCCACGATTCAAATTGGGCGGTGCCCGCAAGTCGACGCGAGACAGCGATGTAACGGCCCCGATCCTGCAAGTCGATCCGGTCGAGGAACAAGAAGAACGCAAGGGGTTCGGGTTCTTTAGCCGTCGCAAAGAAAAGACGTCTGAGGACGAAGGTGCTGCCAGCAAACCAACTGCTCCGCTGAAAACACCAGTTCCCGACACGCTAGGCAGGCCTCCGGTCAACAAGCATGACCCAGAACCCGCGCGCGCGGCGGTGGCGCGGATCGCAGCCATGCGTGCGGGACGAAAAACAGACCCAGCCGCTTCCGCTGAGGCCCCAACGCAAGACGAACGCACGCGGATGACAGTGTTCGGCGCGCGGGCCGAACCACAAATCGGAGGAAAGCCGCGATTCCTTGGCTTGATGCTGACAAGCGCGCTCTTGGTCTTTTTGCTAGCTGTTGCAGCTTGGGCCAGCGTCTTTCTTGATGAAGGGATTTCCCGGTTTTTTGATCGTGACCCTGACACGCCTTCGATTGCGCGACTTCCCGATGTTGACCTACAGCCACTCGATGGATCGATCACCGACGCACAAGACGGTAGTTCCGCGGTACAACTTGCAGCATTGGACGTGATCGACACACCCGGCGAAACGGCTGATGGCCTGTCCAACGTGTTGCCGCCTCCGGCCGCGCTCACTCCGGAAGAAGCCGATGCGCGCTATGCGGCAACGGGGATCTGGCAGCGCTCTCCTGAAGCGCCATCAACGCCAATGTTGACCACGCTCGACGACCTTTATGTTGCGTCCATTGATGGTCGAATCCAGCAATTCGATGCGGTCGCGCTGCCCAGCGAAGAAAACCTGCGCAATGACCAGACCTATCTTTCTCAGCCAAACCCTGCCGCACCGGGCACACGGTTTACGTTGGATGATCGCGGCTTGGTAATTGCGACCCCCGAAGGCGCTGTAAATCCGGACGGCGTTCGCATTTTTGCGGGCCTGCCCCCTGTTGTTCCGCCAACACGTCCGATCCAAGACGTGGCACCCACCGCTCCAACCGACGGCACGACCTCAGCGGTCGTCGCACCAGAACTTCAGCAATTCCGCCCAAGGGTTCGTCCGGACGGTCTGATCGAAGGCAATGAACGCGCGCAGCTTGCAGGAAGAACGTTGGCCGAACTGGCTGCTTTGCGCCCAACAGCCCGACCCGAAACGCTCAAAGCTGAAGAAGAACAGGCAAAACCAGACGCGACGCAATTCGCCGTTGCGCAATCTGTCGCTCCGGTCACACGGCCTCGAAACTTCTCGCAGATCGTTGAACGCTCACGCAGCCAGCAAAAAGCGTCTCAGGCCGAAGTAACTCAGGTGGCCGCCGTTGCGCCGCGCACCGTTCAGCCCAGAATTCCGTCGACCGCCAATGTTGCGCGTCAAGCAACAGTTTCGAACGCCATCAACCTAAGGCGCATCAATCTGATCGGCGTTTATGGCAAGGCATCGAACCGCCGGGCACTCGTCCGTCTGTCCAATGGGCGCTACCAAAAGGTCAAGGTCGGAGATAGGCTCGACGGAGGTCGTGTGGCAGCGATTGGTGAGAGCGCATTGCAGTATTCCAAGAATGGGCGAAATGTCGTGCTGGACATGCCTGACGGCTAATCCAAGCGACCGACGCAATTTTATTGAGCGTCGGGCGAATAGATGCCGCAAAATACGGCACTCGCCATTCCATTTGGTTGCTATTTCCATGCGGAAACCGGCATGCTTGAGGCGACTCGAAAGGCAAAATCAGAATGGGTGAGTTTCTTTTTCTGGCGTCGGTCTTCCTGCTTGCTGCAGTGATCGCCGTGCCCATTGCCGCACGTCTCGGTTTGGGCTCGGTACTGGGATACCTATTGGCGGGTGTCGCTATCGGACCGGGTCTCGGCCTTGTGGCAGATACAACTGACCTTCAGCACTTTGCGGAATTCGGCGTCGTAATGATGCTGTTCCTGATTGGCCTCGAACTGGAACCACGTGCGCTTTGGGATATGCGGCACCGGTTGATCGGTCTGGGCGGGCTTCAAGTGATTGTCACGATGCTTGCTGTAATGGTTGGCGCTCTTTACCTTGGTTTTGTTTGGCAGACGGCCCTTGCCATTGGGATGATCTTCTCTCTGTCCTCGACTGCTATCGTTCTTCAAACATTAAGCGAAAAAGGTCTGATGCAAACCGGCGGAGGGCGGTCCACGTTTTCGGTCCTGCTTACTCAAGACATCGCTGTCATCCCGATGCTCATCATTCTGCCCCTGCTCGCCGTGCCTGCCGTGCCGTCCCTTAATCCAGATGGCTCGATCTCACGCGCACCGTTGGAACACGCAGATAGCGCCCATGGACATGCTGTGTCTCTGATCGAAGGACTGCCGGGATGGGGTGTCACGCTTGTAACCTTGGGTGCTGTTGCTTTGATCATCATTGGTGGAGTCTACGGCGCTCGGCCCCTATTCCGTTTTATCCACGCAGCCCACCTGCGCGAGATGTATACCGCGCTAGCGCTGTTGATTGTCATTGGCATTGCCTTCCTGATGACAGCTGTCGGCCTATCGCCCGCTCTGGGCACATTCCTTGCGGGGGTCGTTCTGGCAAACAGCGAGTTCCGGCACGAATTGGAATCAGACATCGAACCGTTCAAAGGCCTGTTGCTCGGGTTGTTCTTTATCACGGTCGGGGCTGGCATCGACTTTGGGCTCTTCTTTTCCGAACCGATCAGCATTCTTGGACTCGCCCTTGGGATTATGCTGCTGAAGGGGATCATTCTGTATGGGCTTGGCCGCGCGTTCAAACTTCGTGGACGAGATCAGTGGCTGTTCACCCTCGGACTGGCCCAAGCAGGAGAGTTTGGCTTCGTCCTGATTTCCTTCTCTTTGCAACAATCCATCTTGCCCGGATTCGTAGCGGATCGGTTGCTTCTCATCGTTGCCCTTTCAATGCTGATCACCCCCTTGGCATTCATCTTTTACGAATACCTGTCAAAGCGGATGACCGACACGGATGGTGCGGTCGAACATGACGAGATTGATCAGCAAGGCACCGTGATCATTGCGGGCATTGGACGGTTCGGGCAAATTGTGAACCGACTGGTGCAATCGGTCGGTGCCAAGACAGTGGTGATCGACAACAACCTGCAAACCATTCAACTGATGCGTCGGTTTGGCTATCAGGGTTTCTTCGGAGATCCGCTGCGCCCGGATTTGCTGCATGCCGCAGGTATCGACAAAGCGCGGGTTCTTATGGTGGCACTGGATGATCCGGTGGCAGCGGAACGGCTTGTCACCTATGCCCGCCGCTTGCGGCCTGACATTCACATCGTGGCTCGGTCGCGCGACCGAACCCACACTTATCGCCTCTATAAGGCTGGCGCGAATGACATTGTACGTGAACTGTTCGACAGCTCTCTACGCGCTGGTCGCTATGTTCTCGAAAACATCGGCCTGTCCGATTACGAAGCCGCTGAAGCGGAAAAGCTTTTCTATCATCACGACCGCTACACGGTGCGGGAACTGGCCGAGGTTTGGGACCCCAACATCCCATCGGCACAAAACGAAGCCTATATCGCCCGCGCCAAGGAACTGGAGAAAGAGCTAGAGGCATCTTTGCTGAGCGCCCTTGAGAGCAGCAACAACAATGCCGCATAAAAAAGCGGCCCCCATTGGGAGCCGCTTTGTTTAATCTTGCCGAAGATTGATCAGGCGGCCGCAGGCGCGCGTGACATCAGAACATCGCCAACTTGCTTCGCCGCAGCCAGTTCGTCCCCTCCCGAGGTTGCAGCAACTTCACGGGTCAGACGCTCCAAAGCGGCTTCGTACAGCTGACGCTCAGAATAGCTCTGTTCGCGCTGGTCATCGGCGCGGTGCAGGTCACGAACCACCTCGGCAATCGCGATCAGATCGCCCGAGTTGATCTTCTGTTCATATTCCTGTGCCCGGCGCGACCACATTGCTCGTTTGACCTTGGCTTTGCCCTTCAGGGTCTTCATCGCCTGACTCACCACATCCGGTGAACTCAGCGACCGCATTCCGATTTCCGAAGCCTTGTGCGTTGGAACGCGCAAGGTCATTTTGTCCTTCTCAAACGAAATCACGAACAGCTCGAGCGTGATGCCGGCAATCTCTTGTTCTTCGATGGACACGATTTGACCGACACCATGTGCCGGGTAGACTACATAATCGTTCGGACGGAATTCGGATTTTTTCGACTTGGTCATTCAGAACCTTCCTTGGCGTGCGCCCATGCGACACAGACAAAAAAATCGAACGGAAGCTCTGCTTCCGATCGTTTCATTCAGAGTATTTGACAAGCTTATGTCAGCTTATTTGCCATACGCCAGCAATGGCGTGTGTCCCAGGGGTGTCATTTGTAACTACAGTATAACACAAAAAACGCCCACACGGTAGTGGCACGAAGATCTACGGAAACACATTCAGTTTCAGCTATTTAAGCGATTTTCTTGATCCGACAAAATGCCAATCAGCGAATCATCAACCACCTTCGCCGGGCGCTTCTGAAAAATATTTCTCAAGCTTACCGCTCTCGCCATCACGTTCTTCCGATTCAGGCAGCGGGTCTTTCTTGGTGATGATCACCGGCCAAAGCTCGGCGTATTTGCGATTGAACTCTACCCACTTGTCCATGTCCGGCTCTGTATCAGGCCGGATAGCATCTGCCGGGCATTCCGGTTCACAAACACCGCAATCGATGCATTCGTCCGGGTGAATCACCAGCATGTTTTCGCCTTCGTAAAAACAGTCCACCGGACAAACTTCCACACAGTCGGTGTATTTGCAGGCAATGCAGGCATCGTTGACGATATAGGTCATGCACGTCTTCCATCGGTCGTTTGCAAGCTAGCTAAGCCACTCGGAAAAATCATTCAAGAAGGTCTGTCCGGGTTTGTTGCATGGCGCGACGATCTTTCTTCGTCGGACGCCCTTTGCCTTCAAATCGCGGAACTTGTTCAATCGCCGCCTCACGCGGTTTCGGTGGATCTAGGTCTTCGTAAAGCTGTTGCGCTTCGGGGGCCGGGCCGCGGCGTTCCCCCATAGCCAGAACCTTGATCACCCGCACGTCATTGGCTTGCGGAAAGGTCAGCACATCCATCGCCGACACCATATAGGCTGGTTTGGAAATTGGCTGACCGTTCACGCGCAGTTTCCCACCGGACACGATTTTCGCGGCAAGGCTGCGCGTTTTGAAGAAACGCGCATGCCATAACCACTTGTCGATCCGAAGCTTCTGAACCGGCTCTGCCAACTCAGTCCTTGGTCTTTAGCCCCATGAGGGCCGCAGCAAAGGGGTTGTCGGGATCAATCGGCTTTTCTTTCTTGGGCGGACGCGCCTGGAACGTCTTTGCCCCTGCATCACGCGGCGGCTGACCCTTTCCCTTGGGCTTGCCCTTGCCACGCGGACGGTCGCCCTGCGGCTTACCGCCATCGCGACGACCTTTACCAGCGCCACCTTCGCGGCGCGGTTGCCGATCCGAACGGTTGCCCCGCCATGTGAAGGTGTAAAAGACTTCGGTCTCCGGCCCGGCCAAAGCGGCATCAGGCGCAGCGCCCGGGTCAATTTCGGTTTCCGAATTCGCTGGAACGGGCGTTTCAGCCGCAGCATCGCTGGGCGCGTCGCCCACCGGCGCAACGCTATCATCTGGCATCGCAGCAGCAGCGTCCGGCACATCTGAAGCCTCCGGCGCGTCTGCAGGTGCTGCATCCGCCCCCGGTGCGCCCTCTTGCGCTGCATCCATCACGGGCGTGTCTTTAATCGGCGCGGCACCATCTGTCGCAGCATCCTGCTCAACCGCCGCAGCGGCATTTGCCTCGGGGACTACGGCATCGACAGCGCGCACTTTTTCACGCTCACCTTTTTCGGCCTTGTAGCCCAGACCACCCATCAGATCAGCAAACTGTTCCAGCGTCAGCCCGGTGATCGACAGCATGTCGGGGTTTGCTTCGAACCCGCCCCGGCTGTCCTGCGCACGCAAAAGGTCGGCCAGACGTTCCAGCATGTCGATCCGTATGGCCCGGTCCCCAGCAGCGCGGTAGCCTGACACCGTGTGATGTTCGGCAGGCGTGCCCGTCATGTTTGGCACCGTCACCAACCCCGGAGGCGGTGCCTCGGGGAACACATCCAAATTCTTCGCAAGGCTCCAAAGCACCAGCCGCAAACGCGTCGGCGCAGGTTTGAGAAGCAGTGGCATGAACACGGTGAACTGGCCAAAGCGGATACCATGCTTGCGCAGCATCCCGCGCGCATCCTGATCCAACGCTTTGACATCATCGGCCACGTCAGCCCGCGGCAGAATGCCCATGGACTCGACCATACGGAAGGCAAAGCCTCGCGCCAGACCATTCAGGGTTTCATCTTTCTGCAAGTCGATCAGCGGTTCAAACAACGCTGCGATCTTGCGGTCGATGAAGTGCTGCAAACGACGCTGCACCTTGGATGCGACATCTGCCCCCGCCTCTTCGTCGACAAAAGCGACGACACGCGGCTTCAGCGGATCATCACCCGCGGCAAGTTTACCCACCGCCTGGTCGCCCCACATGAGGCCGCCCTGCTCGGTGAAATCCATCTCGGTATCGGGTGCGTTGTAGAACCGGTCCGCCCGCAGATGGAAATGCGGAGCAAGCGCCTGCAATGACGCGGTCTTCAGCGTCTTGGCCTCCTGCCCGGTTGCATCCTTGTCCTGGCGGAACCGGAACCCTTCAAGCCTGCCGACGAATTCGCCTTCGACGGTGACTTCACCTTTGTCATTCACTTCGGCCAAAAGGGCCTCCTTCTGTTTCAACCGCCGCAAGAGCACGGATGTGCGCCGGTCAACAAATCTCTGGGTCAGGCGCTCGTGCAGCGCGTCC
>JANSYF010000034.1 GCA_024742575.1 Paracoccaceae bacterium
CAGCTTTTTCAATGGCGAGGTGTTCGCCAAGACCTTTCCGGGGCTGCTCGACGCGTTCGTGATGAACGTCGCTATCTTTTTGTGGTGCGCGCCGATCATTGCCGTTCTGGGGCTGGTGATTGCGCTGTGCCGCGATGTGCGCTCGCCCGCGTTCTATCCTTTGCGGCTGTTCGGGGCGGTCTATACGGATGTGTTTCGCGGGCTGCCGGTGATCCTTGTGATCTACCTGATCGGGTTTGGCGTGCCCGGTTTGGGCCTGCCGCGCCCATGGAATTCGCCCTATATCTGGGGGTCTTTGGCACTGGTTCTGGTTTACGCGGCCTATGTGGCCGAGGTGATCCGATCGGGCATCGATTCCATCCACCACAGCCAGCGCGCTGCCGCAGCCTCGCTTGGGTTGTCGGACGGGGAAACCATGCGCTACGTCGTCTTGCCCCAAGCGATCCGCAACGTGGCCCCTGCCAATATGAACCTGTTTATCGCGCTTCAGAAAGACGTGGCGCTGCTGAGTTTTATCGGCCCGGTTGAGGTGTTCCGCCAAGCGGGTGTGTATAAATCCCTGATGGCGAATTTCACGCCTTATGTGGGGGCTGCGGTGATTTTCCTCGCGCTCACTATTCCGGCGACGCGCTATGCCGATTACCTGATGAACAAGCAACGGCGGCGGCAAAGCTGATGGCCAAACTGGATCTGAAGGGTGTCACCAAGAGCTTTGGTGACAATACGGTTTGCCGTGGAATCGACCTGTCGGTGGATGAGGGCGAAATGGTCTGCCTGATCGGTGCGTCGGGGTCGGGCAAGTCGACGCTTCTGCGTTGCATCAACCTGCTGGAACCCATCGACGATGGGCGTATCTTGCTGGACGGTGCCGATATCAGCGAACCGGGGCTAAACCCGCAGCCGATCCGGGCGCGCATCGGGATCGTGTTCCAGTCGTTCAACCTGTTTCCGCACATGACGGCCGCTGAGAACGTCATGCTCGCCCCGCGCCGTGTGTTGGGCAAAAGCCGTGATGCACTGGACGCCCCGGTGAAGGCCCTGTTCGACCGGTTCGATCTGGGCCAGCGGATGAACCATTACCCGGACCAACTGTCAGGCGGTCAGCAACAGCGTGTCGCGATCATCCGCGCCTTGGCGATGGAACCCGAGATCATGCTGTTTGACGAGATCACCAGCGCATTGGACCCCGAACTGGTGGGTGAAGTTCTGGACGTGCTTCGGCAGCTTAGAACCGAAGGCATGACGATGATCCTTGCCACACATGAAATGGCCTTTGCCCGCGAATTGGCAGACAAGGTCTGTTTCCTTGATGCTGGGCGTATCCTTGAAGAAGGCCCGCCCGAGATCCTGTTCTCTGACCCGAAAGAACCCCGTACGCGGGCGTTTCTCAAACGGGTGCTGTGACCAGCGCAATTGCGTCGACAGGGACGCGGAAACGTGGTCCTTGAAAGGGGCAGGTCAGGAAAGCGCTTCATGCAGAAACAGTCGGACAATGCGGTGCTTGCCATCCTGATCAGCATCGCGGCTTTGGTGCTGTTCGACATGATGGGGTTAATCATCAAGCACCTGTCGCAGCGCTATAGCGCGGCAGAACTTTCGGCCTATCGAAACCTGTTCGGCCTGCTTCCCAGCCTCATCGCCCTTTGGATGACGGCAAGCTGGCGCAATGGCACGCGGTCTTTTCGCATCCGCCAATGGAAACTGGCAGCCGTCCGAGGCCTGTCGGTGAGTTTTGCGCAGCTCATGTTTTACCTGTCGCTTGGGATCATGGCCTTTGCGACCGCCACGACAATTTCCTACACCACAGCAATCTTCACCACAGCTCTGGCGGTGCCGATCCTTGGCGAACGGGTGGGCTGGGTGCGGTGGGTGGCGGTTGCCATCGGGTTCGTCGGGGTCATGATGATCCTGCAACCGGGCACGGATGCGTTCACATGGGCTTTGCTGTTACCGGTGGGTGCGGCGTTCCTCTATGCGTTCAGCGGTGTGACCGCCCGGCTGATCGACCCAGAGGTTCCGACACCACTTTTCAACCTGCACAGTTCGGTCTTTGCCGCCGTGGGATCGTTTTGCCTTGCGCTTGCTGTCGGGGGTTTCTCGCCCATCGCCAGTGTCGAGGATCTGGCGTTCATCGTGCTGATGGGCATGTTCGGCGGATCGGCGGTGTTGTGCCTTGTCGTCGCCTATCGTATGACCGAACCCAGCAACTTGGCACCGTTCAGCTATTTTGGCATTCCCATCGCATTTGTACTGGGGTGGCTGTTCTTTGACGAAGCGCCAGTGGATGACCTGTGGCCGGGGGCAGCGCTGATCGTGATCGGCGGTTTGATGATCGTCTACCGAGAACGCCGCGCGCGCCGACCGCTTCAGCGATCCGACACACGCGGCTGACCCAAAAGAAAAGGCCGCCCGAAGGCGGCCCTGTCCGACGAGGTAACGTCTCTAATCAGCCGTTCGACGCGGCAGGGGCAGGTGCTGCTGCAACGGGCTTTTTGCCACCGTTGAGCGGGTCATCCTGACGCTGCACCGAGCCTTCGAAATGGGCGCCGGATTCGATCGCGATGGTCTTGTGGATGATGTCACCCTCGACGCGCGCTGTTGCGGTCAGGCGCACCTTGAGGCCACGTACACGACCAACCACGCGGCCATTCACAACCACATCATCGGCCACAACTTCGCCTTTGATCGTGGCGCTTTCGCCAACGGTCAACAGGTGCGCGCGGATGTCGCCTTCGACGGTGCCTTCTACGTTGATATCGCCGGTTGTCTTGAGATTACCAGTGATGTGCAGATCGCTTGACAGGATCGACGCCGCAGGCTTGGCCTTGGGCGCGGATGCTTTGAACTCGGTCGCCGACGGCGCGCGGGAAGTGTCTGGCGCTGCCGGTTTCGGCGTGCTTGTATCTTCTGCCTTTGGGCCGGGCTCATTGATTTTGCTTTTAGAAAACATCGTTTGCAGCCTTGATGTAGATCATGGGGTTGACGGGTTTGCCGCCGACACGAACTTCGTAGTGTAGGTGGGTGCCGGTAGAGCGTCCAGTGTTCCCCATAGCAGAGATACGATCCCCGCGCGAGACCCTTTGACCCTGCTTCACGTAGAGTTTCGAATTGTGCGCATAGCGGGTTTCGATGCCGAACTCATGCTGTATCTTGACGAGCCTACCATATCCTGACTGCCAGCCCGCAAAGGTCACAACACCGTCCGCTGTTGCGTAGATCGGCGTGCCGTGAGCACCGGCAAAATCGGTGCCCGCATGGAGCCGTCCCCAGCGATATCCGAATCCGCTGGTAAAGCGGAACGAATCTTTGATCGGCATGGCAAATGGCGCTTTTTCCGCAGCAATCCGGTACAGGTTCAGACGGTCCATCTGGTTCAGGATGCGGTTGGCGCGCAGCACATCTTCGGACGGGTCTTCGCCACGTGTAGAAAAGCTGAGCGGCATCAGTGGGCCACCCTGGCCGGAATATCCGCGGCGCACCTGATTAAGGATCGTGTCCGGGTTCATACCTGCGGCTTCGAACATTTTGTCGAGTGGTTTGACAGAAACGGTCATCGCTTCTTCGAGTTGGCGGAAGATCGTGTCGTTCTTCTCTTCCATCAACTTGATCTCGGTCGCCATTTCGTCGGCGCGGATCAGCGCGTCTTGCGCGTCTGCGACCACCTGATCACGTTCTTCGGCTGTCCGAGACAGGGCGGCAGAGAGGAAATCAAGCGTCGTCGTATCGACGCTGCCTGCGGCAGCAACACCAGTGCCGCCTTCTTCAATCTCGGACAGAAGAGACGCAAGTTCGGTGCGCACATCTTCACGGGCACGGATTGCATCGCGCAATTTCAACTGAACTGCCTCAAGCCCGTGTTCCAGTTCTGCCTGACGGGTTTCCGCATCAAGCAGCTTGGTTTGCATAACCGACACTTGTTCAAGCGCTGTGTTAAAGCGCTCCTGCGCCGCAATTGCTTCGCCAGCGCGGGCGTTGCGTTCTTCGGACAGGATGTTCAGACGCATCTGGTACGTCTCAAGATCGCGCCGTGCCTGTTCGCGGAAGTTACCTGACCCAATAGAGTCCATGAGAAGCACTGCGGTCGCGATGATGCTCCATGCCAAAACAAGAGAGGCGCCCCCGAACGCGAGCGCCTGTGTGCTGGATTTCAGTCGGATGAACCGAGTGTCGGAGTCGGAGCGCAGAAACAAACGGCGTTCCGGAAAAAAGCGTTCGAGTATGCCATGCAGCTTGATCGCAAGACGTGTGCGCACCTGTATGTTCCTCTTTCCCGTCCCTAGGTCGCGCCTCTTGAGCCCCAACTCTGGGCGCGTATCTGTTACGGCTCTAAAGACCGTTTCACGAATTGGCAACGTTTTTGGACCAATCGATCGCGCGCGCACGCGATCCACCACCGAATTGGCAAGATTTCGCCGATGTTTTCGGGGCTTATCAAGCGATGCTAAATCGACACAGGTCTGGCGTTGCGATCACCCGGTTTCTGTCAGCGGCCAATAGAAATCGGGGGGAAGCCCGGCTTCCGCGCGTTTTTCTTCATTAAACGGTGGCTTGAGCGCACCTTTGAAATACCGCCGCACCAGCGCGTGAAAGGCGTCTTTTGGGTCTTGGTCGTTACGCCCACATAGAAAGTGAAACCATTTCGACCCATACGCGACATGGGCGACTTCTTCGGCGTAGATGGTCTCAAGAGCGGCAACTGCGCTGGTGGCATCCGCTTTGCGAAAAATTTCGATCATGCCGGGGGTCACATCCAGCCCGCGTGCCTCTAGCACCATCGGCACGACGGCAAGCCGTCCCATAAAGTCACCCACCGTGTCCTCGGCTGCACGCCACATGCCCGCATGGGCGGGCAGAGCGCCATAAAAACTGCCCTGTTCCTCAAGACAGTCGCACATCAAGTTGAAATGCTTGGATTCTTCATCCGCGGCCTTAACCCAGTCGTCGTAAAAACCCATCGGCATGGACACATCGGCAAAACGCGGGATGATGTCCCAATGCAGGTCTACGGCGTTCAGTTCAATATGCGCCACGGCATGCAAAAGCGCGATCCTGCCCTGCGGGCTGCCGGGCTTGCGTTTGGGCACATCGCGTGGGTCCAATAGCTCTGGCGCGTCAGGGCGCGATGGGCGGAGTGGCGGCTTCGCGGTGCCGACCGGGATTGGGGTGCCTGCCTTGCGGGCGGCAAACCACCTCGCTGCGTATTCCCGGGATTTAGAGGTCTTGGCGCGGCCATCTGCAGTGGTCAGGACATCCACCGCCATTTCACAAAGTGTCATCATGTTGCTTTCTTTGCGCGCGGTCACACAAACTGCAAGCCCTGCGCCTGTGCTTCTTTGGACCAAAAATACCTCGGAAGTATGAGGGCAGAGCCCTCATGTGCGCCGCAGGCGCGCCTCGGTCGGATCGGGCAATGCCGATCCGATCCACGCCGCATCACAGTGCCTTGGCGGCCTCAAGCACCTCTTCTGCATGCCCCGGTACCTTGACCTTGCGCCATTCCCGCGCAATGCGGCCCTTGGTGTCGATCAGAAAGGTCGACCGTTCGATACCCATGAATTTCTTGCCGTACATCGACTTCTCTTTCCACACGCCGAAATCCTCGGATGCAGTGCCGTGTTCGTCCGAGATCAGTGGCACGGTCAGTTTTTTCTTCACCATGAATTTCTCGTGGCTCTCAAGACTGTCCTTGGAAATGCCGAACAGCTTGACGCCAATCTGCGCAAATTCCCCTTCCAGCGCGGTGAAAGCTTCGTTTTCCTTGGTGCAGCCAGACGTGTCATCACGCGGATAGAAAAACAACACGAACGGCGTGCCGCGCAGGCCGGACAGCGAAATCTCGCTATGATCGCCGCCTTGGACCGGCAAGGTGAAGTCAGGAGCCAATTCCAGTGTATCGCTCATGGCGCTATCCTTTAAGAAGATGAATACAGATCGGGACCAATCCCGGCAGGTGGGAACGTAACGCAAAAGGATGGCGCTTCCAGTGACGGAACCGGAACTGCCCCCAGAACCAAAGGTGTCACCAGCGCGCAGGCGTCGGACGCGTTGGGTCATGTCGGTGCTTGTGGCATTTGTGCTGCTTGGTCTGGGGACAGGCTGGGCGTTGGTCGGGCGCAGTCTGTCCGCCCCCGATTGGGTGCGAGACACTGTGGAAGAGCGGCTGGCAGCGTCTTTGCCGGGGTTCGAAGTGCTGTTCGGTGACGTGCAGTTGCGGCTCGAGCGGGATGGCCGGACGCGGATCATCCTTTTGGATGTGGATGTGCAGACGGCTGCGGGATCGCCTGTTGCGGTGCTCTCCGATATCGAGATTGGCCTCGCTTTCTATGATTTGATCCGTCGCAAGGTGGTCTTGCGTGACCTGAGTGTGAGTGGGGCCTTTGTCACGCTGACGCGCAATCGTGCAGGGCAACTTGGCTTGGCGTTGGGGGATGCTTTTGCAATGGACGGCGCCGCGCCGGACGTGCCGACGCTTGTGGCGCAGATTGACCGGTTGCTGATGGATGACCGACTGTCGCGGCTTCAAAGCGTGGACGCGGATTCGCTTACCTTGCGGTTCGAGGATGCCCGGGCGCGGCGCGGTTGGACCGTGGATGGTGGGCGGCTGCGGCTTGAACGTCAGAACGACCTGTTGCGCCTTTCCGGGGATTTCGCACTGCTGGGTGGCGGAGCCACGGCAACAAGGCTGCAACTGGACGCGTCCTCGACCCTTGGTGAAACCGAGGTGTCGTTTGGGGTGTCGCTTGACGATATGCCGTCACAGGATATCGCGACCCAAGGTCCAGCGTTGGCATGGCTTGGGGCGTTGCGGGCACCGATTTCGGGGGCGTTGCGCGCGACGATGCGCGAAGACGGGTCACTGGGGATGTTGAACGCGACGTTGCAGATCGATGAAGGCGTTCTGCAGCCGACAACGGATACGCCGCCGATCCCGTTCAATTCAGCGCGCAGCTATTTCACCTTTGATCCCGACCGATCGCAGATCAGTTTCAGCGAGTTGTCGCTGGACAGTGATTTGGTACGTGCCGTTGCCGAAGGACGCGCGACGCTGGCTGATATGCGTGACGGCATCCCGTCGCAGATGTTGGGGCAGGTGCGCTTCAGCCGGTTGGAGGCCGCGCCTGACGCCTTGTTCGATGTCCCGTTGACGGTGGATCGGGCCGAACTGGATTTCCGTCTGCGGCTTGATCCGTTCGAAGTTGATTTCGGCCGCGTCTGGATTGACGATCCAAAGGTGCCGCTGCGCATGACAGGCAAACTGCGCGCCACGGACGATGCGTGGGACTATGCTCTTGATGGCAGTTTCGGCGCATTAACCCCAGAGGCGCTGTTGCATCTTTGGCCAGTGGCGCTGGCGCCGCGCACCCGTAATTGGGTGGTGGATAATATTCAGGGTGGTGCAATTCGGCGGGGGCAATTCGCGTTGCGTTCGCAAGATGGCCCGCGTCCTATGGTATATCTCAACGCGGCCTTCGATCAGGCGCAGGTGCGGTATACACGCACCCTTCCGGTGGTCACCGATGGTGCGGGAACGCTGACGCTGAACGATGATCGTTTTGCCGTGCGGGTGACCAAGGGGACAATCACACCGCCGCAGGGTGGGGCAATCACCATAGATGGCAGCAGTTTCGTGATCCCGAACACGCGCCAACGTCCGGCAGACG
Organism: Paracoccaceae bacterium; assembly: GCA_024742575.1. GTDB lineage: Bacteria > Pseudomonadota > Alphaproteobacteria > Rhodobacterales > Rhodobacteraceae > Marivita. The sequence continues at coordinate 7,662 of JANSYF010000034.1, forward strand.
GGCAGATCACCCTTGCCGGAGAGGGCAAGATCGAGGCCTTGTTGTCCTATCTCGACAGTCCGCCGCTTGAAATCATGCGACGGGCGAACCGGCCGGTGGATCTGCTGGCTGGACGTGTGCGTTTTGACGGATCGTTGGAGTTGCCATTGCGGCGCGGATTGCGATTGCCGGATATAAAGCTGGACGTGCGCGGGCGGGCAACACAAGTCGCAAGCGATCAGATCATTCCGAACCGCAACCTGACCGCGCGGGCGCTTGACGTGTCTGTCACCAACGATCGATTGCGCGTGTCCGGGCAGGCGGCGCTGTCCGGTGTGCCGTTCGACGGGTCCTGGACCCTGCCGATCCCGGAGCCGGGACAACCGCAAACGGGCAGTTCCGTTGCGGGCACGGTGACGCTGTCGGCCGAGGCGGCACGGTCCTTTGGTGTGGCGCTACCGGAGGGCACGGTCAGTGGCTCTGGTCCGGCGAATTTGACGGTTGAACTGCGCCGTGGCACCCCCCCGGAGTTTGTGCTCACCTCTGGTCTGGCGGGCATCGGGTTGTCACTGCCGCCTTTGGGGTGGAGCCTGCCGCGTGGCACGGGTGCAACGCTTGAGGTGGCTGGGGTGCTGTCCCAGCCCGCCCGGATCGAGCGGTTGGTGTTGGAGGGACCGGGGCTTGAGGCGCGGGGCGCGATAACGCTGAACGCGGACGGTTCCTTAGGCACCATCGACCTGACCCGAGTGCAGGCCGGTGGCTGGCTGGATGCGCCTATCACCCTGACGGGTCGAGGCGCGGGGGTTGCGCCTGCTGTGCGGATCAATGGCGGGACGGTTGATTTGCGCAACGCGCCGTTTGGCCGGGGCCGAGGGGGGCGCGCCGGCGGCGGGCCGGTGCCTTTAACGCTGGCGCTGGACCAGTTGCAGGTGTCTAACAGCATTCGCCTGACAGATTTTCGCGGTGATCTGCAATCTGGTGCCGGGCTGAGCGGCAGTTTCACCGCGAGCGTTAATGGCGCGGCCCCGATCACGGGCGAGGCGTTGCCGCAAGCGGGTGCAACCGCGTTCCGCATCCGGTCGAACGACGCAGGCCGGGTGATCCGCGAGGCCGGCATTCTTAAGACTGTCGCCGGGGGTGACATGACGCTGGCGTTAACCCCGGTTGCGGGGCAGCCGGGCAGTTACGATGGTGCTTTGGATGTAGTGAACACGCGGCTGCGGGACGCGCCGGGGATTGCGTCTTTGCTGGATGCGATCAGCATTGTCGGCCTGCTCGATCAGTTAGAAGGGCCGGGTATTCTGTTTACTGAGGTCGAGGCGCGATTCCGGCTGACGCCCGACCAACTGGTTCTGACGCGATCTAGTGCGACTGGACCGTCGATGGGTATTTCGATGGACGGAACCTACAATCTGGGCGCGGGTACATTGGATTTTCAGGGGGTGTTGTCGCCGATCTTTTTCCTAAACGGTATCGGCAGCATCTTCACCCGCAAGGGCGAAGGTCTGATCGGGTTCAATTTCAACCTGACGGGGCCGGCCAACCAGCCGAATGTCAGTGTGAACCCGCTTTCGGCCCTGACACCGGGGATGTTCCGCGAGATTTTCCGCAGGCCGCCGCCAGTGGTTGGGGAATAGTCAAGCTTAGGTCTTTGCGTTGCCTGTTTTCTAGGCCAGCTTGTCTACCAGTATTGCGTTAAGCGTTGAACCCGTACGGCGCAGCTGCGCGAGTTTCTGAAACGCATCTGAGTTCCAGAAGCCTTTTGCATGTGTGCGGTCCGGGAACTGAATCACAAAGGCGGCATCTGGTAATTCTGCCGTGCCTTCAAGAACTTCGGGATCGCCACCACGCACCAGAAACTGACCAGAATGCTTTTCTACGACATCGGGGATTACGGCGAAATAGGCATCCATCCAACCCCGGCTGTGGATCTGCATTTGCCCAATTACGAATGCTGTCATTGTCACGTCTCCCGTTGGTTATTTCTAATCACCACGGTACGTTTTTATTCATCACAAAGCACTATTGTGCTCACCGCTTTTGTTGCGCGTCCAAGTTCGGTATGGGCTGCGGCCACAGATGCAGCACCGGACAGGCCCCATGAAACTGAGCGATTTCGATTTTCACTTACCAGAAGAGCTGATTGCCACGCGACCGGCATCGCCGCGGTCATCGGCGCGGCTGTTGCATGTGGAGGCGGGCGCGATTGCGGATCGGATCGTGAACCAGTTGCCCGGCATTTTGCGGCCGACCGACCGGTTGGTGCTGAATGATACCAAGGTGATTCCGGCACGGCTTTTTGGTGTGCGTCGGCGGATGGGCGACACTGGGCTGACCGAGGCGAAGATCGAGGTCACGTTGCTGGAGCCACAGGCGAATGGGACGTGGTCTGCGCTGGTCAAGCCGCTGAAAAAGTTGCGTGAAGGCGAGGCGGTTGAGTTCTCGTCTGACCTGACAGCCATCCTCGAAGGGCGCAGTGACGGGCAGGGGATTTTGCGGTTCAACTTGACGGGTGACGATTTCGACGCGGCCTTGGCCGAGGCGGGGGCTATGCCCTTGCCGCCCTACATCGCCGCCAAGCGCCCGGCGGACGAGAAGGACAAAGACGACTACCAAACCATTTGGGCGCGTAATTCTGGGGCCGTCGCTGCGCCCACAGCATCGCTGCATTTCGATGAGGCACTGGTGGCCGCGCTGAAAGCGCGCGGTGTGGGGATGAGTTTTGTCACGCTGCACGTAGGCGCAGGCACATTCCTCCCGGTCAAGGTCGAGGATGTCACCACGCACAAGATGCACGCCGAATGGGGGTGCGTTTCACAGGGTGCCGCTGCCGAGATTGCAGCGACCAAGGTAGCGGGCGGACGGGTGATCCCGGTTGGCACGACGGCGCTGCGACTGATTGAAAGCGCGGCACGGGGTGGCAGCATCCAACCTTGGGAAGGGGATACCGACATCTTCATCTACCCGGGGTTTCAGTTCAACGTTGCCGACGGGTTGATGACCAATTTTCACCTGCCTAAGTCTACACTGATGATGTTGGTTTCGGCGTTGATGGGTCAGAACCGTGTGCGCGAAATCTACGCGCATGCCATCGAACATCGTTACCGTTTCTTTTCTTATGGCGACAGTTCGCTTCTGATCCCCTGACCCGAACCGTGTCTGCGGCGGCGTTGTCGTCAGAAAAGTCGCTCTTGTGATTGCGGTCCCAGCCTTGCTGCTCTAGCCGGGTGGGGAATGGGCGCTGTGCGCCGGGCGGCTCCAACCTGAGAGATGTGAAATGATAAGTGTGATCCGAACATCCTGGCCGCTGCTGTTGGGCATGCTTTTGTTGATGCTTGGCAATGGCTTGCAAGGATCTCTATTGGGTGTGCGCGGTTCATCCCTTGGGTTTTCGTCTGTCGAGATGTCCTTGGTGATGTCGGCCTATTTCGCGGGTTTCCTGCTTGCGTCGCGGGTGACGCCGGACATGATCCGGCGGGTGGGTCATGTGCGAGTCTTCGCAGCACTTGGGTCATTCGTGTCCGCCGCGCTGCTGCTTTTCCCGACCATCCAGGATCCAATTGCGTGGATCATTGGACGTGTCGTCATCGGGTTTTGCTTTTGCGGTGTCTACGTGACAGCGGAAAGCTGGTTGAACAATGCGTCGACCAACGAAACGCGCGGTCAGGCGTTGTCGGCCTACATGATCGTTCAAATGGCGGGCATCATTATCGCGCAGGGTTTGCTCGTGGTGCCGGACCCGTCGGGGTACCTATTGTTCGTGATTCCCTCGGTTCTTGTGTCTGTTGCTTTTGCGCCGATCCTGCTGTCGATCTCGCCGACGCCCGCGTTTGAAAGTACCAAGCGGATGACATTGGTCGAGCTTTACAAAACGTCACCGCTGGGCTGTGTCGGCATGTTCCTGATGGGGAGCGTTTTTGCTGCACAATTCGGGATGGCGGCGGTTTATGCGACAGAAGCGGGGTTGAGCATTGGTCAGATCCCAATTTTCACCGCCGCCTTTTACGTCGGCGCGCTGTTGTTCCAATATCCGGTGGGATGGTTGTCAGATCGGTTTGACCGCCGCGTTTTGGTCGCCCTATCGGCATTGATTGCAGGGCTGGCGTCGCTGATGGGGATGATCTTTGGTGGTGATTTTTATGTTTTGGTGGCTGCGGCTTTCCTGATCGGTGGATTGTCCAATCCGCTTTATTCTCTGCTGATCGCGTATACGAACGACTTTCTTGAACACGAAGATATGGCGGCGGCCTCGGCGGGATTGCTGTTTGTGAACGGGGTTGGGGCCATCGCTGGCCCGGTGATTATCGGGTACGCGATGCAGGTCATGGGGCCGCCGGGATATTTCGTCTTGCTTGCGCTGGTGTTGCTCGCGTTGACGGGTTACGCGGTCTACCGGATGACGCAGCGTCCTGCACCGTCGTCCGATGACACAATCGCCTATCATGGCATGATGCCGACCGCGTCGCCGGTCACGGTTGAAATCGCTTCGGAATGGGCGATCGAAACCGCCGAAGCCGAAGCCGAGGCGCAGGAAGACGCTGATCCTAAGAAAGAAACGGGCTTGGTCTGACGCCGTTTGTTTCGGCAAGAAATGGACCATGTGTCGGCAATGACACGAAAAGTGACTGTTTCGCGATTCGTTTCTTAGGTAGCGTCCTTTAGATGTGGGGGACTGCGCGTAGGATCCGGAGAGAATGATGATCACGCCTGATGAGGTTCTGAGTTTCTGGCTTGACGATGTTGGGCCAAGTGGGTGGTACAAATCCGAAGAGGCGTTGGATCAGGAAATCCGCGATCGCTTTGGGGATGCGTGGGATGGCGCAATGGAGGGTCGTCACGCGCTTTGGCTGACATATCCCAGTGGCACATTGGCCTATATCATCCTGCTGGACCAGTTCCCGCGCAATATGTTCCGAAACACCGGCAAGGCGTTCGCGTCAGACAGGTTTGCGTTGGCGGCTGCCAAGCAGGCCATCGGCAAGAATTGGGACATGAAGATCGACGAACCGGCACGACAGTTCTTTTACTTGCCTTTGATGCATTCCGAGAACCTTTGCGATCAGGACCGCTGTGTGCGTTTGATGCTGAATCGGATGCCAATAGAAGGTGCGAGCAATCTGTTACACGCTCGCGCCCATCGTGAGGTAATCCGCAAGTTTGGCCGCTTCCCCTACCGCAATACCGCGCTGGGCCGACATTCGACCGAGGTCGAGCTGAACTATGTCAGTGGCGGGGGCTACGGTTCGACGGTTGAGGAACTGAAGAAAGCCGGGTAACCGCGCTACCCTGGCGGGAGATGTTCTAAACGATATCGTGAGGACACAATATGTACTCCGATAGTGACGGCAGGATGCCAAAAAACCCTTTGTGCAAGGCCGTCCAATGACAGGTCCTTCGCGTGCCCTGATGCCGGACTATCTGCGCCTGATCGCGCTGTTCGGGATCGTTGTGGTGAACGTGCAGTTCATTGGTTTTTCACTGCTCAGTAGCTTGGTCATTCCGGTTGCGCAAACCCGGGCCGAGCTTGTCACTTTATGGCTTGTTGACGGGCTCGCGCTTTACAAAAGCTATTCGCTGTTTTCCTTCATGTTTGGGGTCGGGCTGGGGTTTCTGATGCGATCGGCCGAACGGAAGGGGCAAGCGTTCGCTAAGCTTTATCGCAACCGAATGATCGGGCTGTTCGTGTTGGGTGTTCTGCATGGCTGCCTGTTTTTTCCGGGTGACATTCTATTGGTCTATTCCGTCATGGGGTCGGTCCTTTACATCATGCGCAATTGGCGGCCCGGTCGGCTTGCCAAAATGGGTGCAGTGTTGGTGATCCTTCCAACACTCGTATTTGCATCTCTTATGACCACTCCGGGTGATATTCCTGAAGATATCGCGGCCTTGGAACGTGAGGCGATGACCTCTGGCAGCCTTTTGGGTGCTTTTGCCTTCAGATCAGTTGCTTACGCTATCATGACACCGTTTGTTCTGTTCTTACAGGGAAGTGCGGCGTTGGGCTGGTTTTGTCTTGGGCTGGCTGCGGTAAAGTCCGGCCTGATCGACAAATCGGACGACCCGATGTGGGCGCGGGCGCGGCGCTGGTGCCTTGTACCGGGGGTCACGGCGAGCCTGCTGGCGTCATGGCTTCTACATGCGCAGGGCATGATTGCGGCTTCTGCCGTTCTACCGCTCATGGCTCCTGTGGCGACGTTGGGCTATCTTGGGGGAATTGCCGCGATTTCGCGTCCGCCCGGACCAATCCTTTCGCGGGTTCTGGCCGCTGGGGGATCAAGTCTGAGTGTCTATCTTGGCCAATCGATCATTCTGTCGACGCTGTTTTCCGGCTACGGGTTCGGCCTTTGGGGCGCGGTGCCGCGTCCGCAGGTCGTTTTGATCGCAATCGCTGTAACTGTTGGTTTGATCTTGGCTTTGGCGATCTGGCGCAGCGTTTTCAGGCTTGGACCGTTCGAGTGGCTGTTGCGGCGGATCACCGATGCGGGGCAGCCCAAGATACCGCCCGCATAGAATCGTGACAGCGCGACCTTACTTTGATGCGTTATAAATTTTGTCGATGTTGGTGCCGAGGGCTGTATTAAAATCCGCATCCGACATCTGGTGGGTCAGGCCTTCGGCCAAAGCACGCGAGAAGCTGGCAATCATCTTGGGGTTCCGGGCCAGACGTTCGCAGGCGTCATCGGTGCTGTAACCACCTGACAAGGCCACGACGCGTAGCACCTTCGGGTGATCTGCGAGATCGACGTAAAGACAGTCGTCGGTTGGGATGGTCAGCTTGAGCATCACCGTTTCAATGTCGCTCAGGGCGTCAAGATGCGCTGCGATTTCCTGTTTGAGGATCGCTTCGGCCTCGGCCTTGGTGGGGCTGTTGATGTCTACCTCGGGTTCGATGATCGGGACGAGGCCCGCCTTGCAGACGGTTTTGGCAACGTCGAACTGCTGCGCAACCACCGCCTTGATTCCTGCGGCGTTTGCCTCGTGAATGACCGAGCGTTCTTTGGTGCCGAAGATGCCCATCGCCTTGGCATCCGCCAGCAGCGCTTCTAGCCCCGGCATCGGTTTCATGATCTGTGCGCCATCGGCTTTGTCTTCCAAGCCCTTGTCGATCTTGAGGAAGGGGACCACGCCGCGCTGTTCCCAAAGGTAAGACGGCACGGGCATGCCTTCGACGCTGTCGCGCATGGTGCGTTCGAACAGGATCGCGCCCAGCACCTTGTCCGAGGTGAAATCAGGGGCGGTCATGATGCGGCAGCGCATGTCATGGATCAGGGCGAACATTTCGGCATCGCCATTATAGGCGTCTTCTTCGATACCGTAGAGGCGCAGGGCCTTGGGGGTGGACCCGCCGCTTTGGTCAAGGGCTGCGATAAAGCCTGCGCCGGTCTTGATGCGGTCTGCCATTGCGGTGTCGGTCATGTGAAATCCCCAAGCTAGAATGGTGTGTTTGAGGCTGTCCTAGATCAGCCATCGCCAAAAAGATAGAGGTTTGCCAGACGGTTAGCGCTAACCTTTCGTACCTGTGTCCGGACTGCGGCGGGGGCGAACATGAAGCCATATGCCATCGCGGGCGCGGACGGTTAGATGTGCCACGGGTTGCGGGGATTTGCCGGCCACGGGTGTGATCTCTACCGCGCGGAGCAACATCGATAGTAAGAGCGGCCCCTCGGCCATGGCAAACCCTGCGCCGGGGCAAACACGAGGGCCCGCACTGAACGGGATATAGGCGTCGCGGGCGGATTGGCGGCCGGCATCGGTCTGCCAGCGGGCTGGGTCGAACGTGTCGGGGTCGTTCCAGAGTTTTGTGTGTCGATGCAGGTGCCACGGGCTGAGCACCACTTGCGCGGCTTTCGGGATGGCGCGTTTGCGGAATGTTTCGGGCCTTGTGGTTTCGCGCACCATCATCGGGACGGGTGGATACAGCCGAAGGGTTTCGCGGAACACGTCGCGGCTGGTGGTAAGGCGTTTGACATCGTTTGGATCAGAGACAGTGGCGGCTTCGTTCGCGATGCGGTCCTGCCACTCGGGTGCCGCTGCGCAGCAGTAAAGCGCCCAACCCAACGCGCTTGCGCTGGTTTCGTGCCCAGCCAGAAAGAAGATGGCCACCTGATCGACCATTTCGGCGGCGGTAAAACACTGACCGGTTTTCGGGTCGGGGGTGGTCATGATCCGCGTCGCCAGATCATCGGGTGCGGTGCCGTTTGCAATAGCGTCGCGGCGCTGGTCCACCAGTTGTGTGATCAGGTTGCGGATGCGATTGGCCGCGCGTTTGGTTTCGGCCCGGTGAAAGCGCGGCATCCAGCGGGGCAAGGGGATGAATGCGGCAAGGTTCAGGATCGGCTGGCCGCGCTGGTAGGCGCGGAATTCGTGAAAGACCTGCGCCGCGATTTCGTCATCGATGGGGATCGAAAACAGCGTGCGGAAGATCACATCGGCGGCGGCGTGGCTGGCGATCTCCTCGATCTCGATCTCTGTGCTTTGGCCGATCTGGTTGAGCACGCGGGTCACCATCGCCTGACCGGCCTCCCACATAGCGGGCAGGCTTTGGGTTAGCCGCCCACGCTCGAACGCTGGGTCGATGATACGGCGCTGGTGGTCCCATAGGGGACCGTTGGTCAGAAACACCGATTGGCCGAGTAGGGGGCGCAGACCTTCGCCGATGCGATCGGATTTCGGGAAATCACGCGGCCTGTCGCGCAGGATGATCTGCACCAAGGCCGGATCATTGGCGAGGTAGGAGCGGAAGAACGGCGTGCGAAATTCAGCCATCCAGGCGCCGTAAAGCCGTTCGGGTTGGGCTGACAGGATGTCCCGGCGGAACAGGCGCAGATACCGCCAAAGCGACACGCGATCTGGGCGCGATATGGGCTTGGGCGGGATCACGGAGCGGTGTTCGTGTATTTGGAGACGGGCACGTCGATCCGACTGGGCGAGGGCGCACGCGTTGCGTAGCGCTGGCCTAGAGTAAGTGGGCCTGCGGTGATCTGGAAATAGTCATAATCAAGCGGATTCTCGAAAGCGCAGAGATACTGGAAATGCAGTTTGAAATATTGCCGTCGCTGCGCCGTCCATCGCTCGGGTGCCATCGTGCGCGAGAACTGTGCCGAGAATACCAATGGCCATTGCTTTTCGCGGGTAGAGACACCGGACACCCCTACCGGATCGCAAAGCGCAAAGCAGCAGCCGTCGCCCTGAGCGGTGACATCGACCCAGACGATCTCGTCGCGTTCGGACAGAAATTGCAGGTCTTTGCGCACTTGCCACGCGTCGGGCAGGAAAGACACCATCGGGATTACGTGACCAAGGCTAAGGAAGGATAGAGCGGGTTTTGGGGGCAAGTTGGGGTTGGCGCGCAAGATATCAGCGAGGATCGACACCGCCAAATGTGCGCCGGAAGAATGGCCGACCACCAGCACTTCGTCATAGTCTTGCAGCAATGCTGTTGCGATACTGCCGCGAAATTCGTCCAGCCGGGTTTGCAGGGCGGGTGGCGTTGCGCCTTTGAGACCTGCTGAAAATGCGTAATCGTGCATCAAGTAGTAGGCATAGATGCGGCGATCCTGCGATTTGAACCAGCGCAGGACAAGCACGACGATGGCAAAAAATGGCGTCCAATACAGCAGAGATGAGCCCCATGTGAGGATCGCACCGGGACCAATGGCCCAAAGGGCAGCCGCCTCAAACAGGGTGCTGAGGCCCCAGCCGACCAGATGTGCCGCTAGCACGGCCGCTAAGAGTTGCAGGATCAGAACGCCGATAGGGTAGAGTGCCGCCGCCAGCGGGCCTTTTGGCAATACCGCCAGACGGCGCAGGGTGCCGCTTGAGATGTAAATCCAGCTTGTCCTGATCAGTTGCCAATAGGTGCCGGGGATGCTGTTGGACATGCTGTCGCGGACGATATCGGACCAGAGCAGCACCTCGAAATCGGCGGTCGCGCGGGTATCGTCGATCAGGCCGGAGGCGTGCCAACCATAGGGGCCATCGTGACTCGACGCCTCAACGTGCAGGCCATAGTCTGAAATCTCGGCCTGTTTGGCACCTTCCGTACGATACAGCTCGCGATACCGGCGGGCCGGGAAGGGGTCGTAACCGGGGATGTAGAACACCTTGCGGCGGCGCACGGTCTGGGGCGGGGCTGGCATGGGCGGTCTGCTCTTGGGTTTTGGGCGAGTGTAACAGTGCCACAGGAATGCGCCAATTGTTTGGTGGCTTTGTCGCAGCTTGGGCTATGTGGTTGCCTGTCGGGCAGGTTTGCCCGAATGACCACCCGGACCGGAGACACCATGATCGATATCCTCAACATCGTTGCCGCCCTTCTGACCATCGCCTTTGGTGCGTTCGGGTTTGCCGCGCCGAAATTCACCGCAGGTGTGTTGGACCTTGCGCCCACGGGTTCGAACATGGGCTTGTCCGAGATGCGGGCGTCCGTTGGTGGGTTGTTCGTGATGCTGGGGCTGGCCTGTCTTTGGCTGGGGTCGCCTATGGCCTACTCGATGATGGGCTTTGCCTACGCAGGTGCCGCAGCAGGGCGTGGGCTGTCGCTGGTTCTGGACAAACCGCCTTTTGCCAAGGCTATGGTCTATTTCTGTATCGAGGCGGCGTTGGCGGTCTGGTTGATCTTCGCCAATCTGTAATGGATTACGGACTGTCCCAGTAGCGGCGGCGATCCTGCCAAATTTTTTCGCCGATTTGGCAATCGGTCGGGTCGTGCCGCAACAGGGATTGCGCGGGCAAGATTTGCGCGTCGACGGGACGTGACACCATTTCCAGCACCAACTTGCGCTGAACGGCTTGGGCGAAATCATCCCAGTCGAAGACGGGGATGACAAACGACCCGGGACCACCGATCACGCAGGTTTGGTAATACACGTCGAGGTCTTCCAGATGCCACGCGCTGCCCATGCCTTCGCGCGTCAGCAGCGGTAGGCCATTTATGATGATACCCTTGGCAAGGACCGCATCGCGGGCGACAGTGACGGTGCGCCCCTGATTGTTTGGGCCATCCCCCGAGATATCAATAACGCGGCGCAAGCCTTTGTATTCGTTTGTTTCGATCAGCCGCGCACCAAAGATCAGCGCTTCGGAAATCGAGGTGCGTCGCAGCGCCGGATCAAATCGTGATGTGAGGATTTCGGCGAATGCGTCAAGGTCGTCGCGGGTGTGCAGAAGACGCCAGTCGATGACCACTTCCTGCGTGCCGGCCCATTCGACATAGGTCACCGCTACGGTTTGCAGGAGGCCTGACTGAAGTGCGGCGAACACCGCGTCAGAACGCAGCGCTTCGGCATAACCTTTGCGCTGAATCTCAAGCTCGCGTTCCGTCATTGACCGGGACACATCCACCATTAGCACCAGTTCGAGATCGACCTCGATCTCTGCGGCAATGGCCGGGCGCGGGGCAAAGAGGGTTAGTGCGATAATTAGGGCCAGAAAGGGCTTCATGCCTTCAGGATGCCCATCTGCGTGCACTCGGTCCAATCACAAGTTCTGTGACCGAACGAAAAAGGACGGCCGGCGCAGGCCGACCGCCCAATGTTGGTCAATTCTTCATCGGGCAGGTGTTGATGCCGAGGATCGAATAAAGCGGGCAAATGCCGATCAGGCCTGTGGCAAGCGGCACAATACCGATCAGGCCCCACATGGTTTGCGGTCCGATAAAGACAAGCGACAGCAGGACAAGGCCTACAATCACACGCAGGGCGCGGTCGATGGTTCCTTCGTTCTTGGTCATGGTGGTCTCCTTTTCATGCTCCTGAGGGGAGATTAGCAAAGGAGCCGTGCATTCGACGGTGACAGAGTCATCGGGGATCTGCGGCAATCTGTTCCAAGGCGCGTTTGTCTTTGATTGCGATGCCGTCAGGCAGTTGTTCGACCACGCCATTGCGGGCCATCGCCGCGAGCCTGCGCGAGACATAGGCGCGCCCGGACGCTGTTTCTGCAGCCAAGGCGGCATGGGTGGCGTGGACGGTGCCTTCTGGATCGGCCAGCCGCAACAACGCCTTTGCCAGCCGTGCATCAAACCCGGTCAGGGCCACATCTTCGACCAGTTGCTGGTATTCGGAAAAGCGCAGCGCGACTGAACTCAGCACCTTTTGGCGGAACTCAGGGTCTGCTTCCATCTGTTGCCGAAACAGGCTCGCTGGGATCAGTGTGCCTTCGATATCGGCTTCGACAATGCCTTCGGCGCCGTAGGTGTGTCCGTCGACAAGACAGGAAAAGGTTTGCAGGCAGACCTCGCCCGGGCGTACCCGGTACAGCACCATTTCGCGGCCCGACGCCCCCGTCAGCATCACGCGGATCGACCCTTTGGTCAGGTCCAGAAAGCCGGGGCAATCCTGACCGGGCTGAAAGATCGTCTGGCCCTGTTTGGCCGTAAAGAGGCGGGTCTGTGTCACGGCATTCCGACCACTTCGCCCTCACGGATCACGGCGGGGTCATAGGCCTTGCGGGCAAAAACCTCGCGGACCATTGGTTCGAAATGTTCCAGCGGTTTCATCGGGTAGTCGGGGTCAAACGACGACTGATCCCACCGTTCGCAGAAATCTGCGCAAGATTGAAAGCAGGGGTGGTCTTTGAACTGGTCACGCGCGTTGCGGTCCCAGCCGTAGTGGTGGCCGTAGTAAAGCATCTGGAAGATGCCGTGATGTTCGACGACCCACGCCACCTCCCAGCGCACGAAGGGGCGGATCACCTCGGCGGAAAAGCGGTCGTGGTTTTGCGGGGCCAGCCCGTCGCCCACGTCGTGCAGCAACGCCCCGACGATCCAGTCGATATCGGCCCCGTCCACTTCGGCGCGGGTGGCGGATTGTAGCCCGTGTTGCAGGCGGGTGATGCGGTAGCCCTCTAGACTGACCTCATCCTGACGGAGCAATTCATCAAGGATGCGATCCGGAGTAAGGGACAGGTACGGCTTTTCCAATTTTTCCAGAAGCTCGTAATCTTCTTTGGTGCCATCCTTCATCTGCGTGAAGGATACGGTTTGTGCGTCGTTCATCGGCAGGATCCTTTTGCGTAACGCATCATGCGCCAGCTTTCGCGATTGCACCAGATGCCCCTTGATTTCGGAACGCAGAACCCCGATATTCATCTTGTTCCTTCGGGGACTATAGACATAAACGCGCGTTCAATAAGCGGCTCGGACCCGGGGGCGGTACCCGGCGGCTCCACCAACCACCCTGTCATTTGCAGGATCATGGGGCCGAAACAGGATCGACGAACGTCTAAACACGTTAGCTTTGTCTCGGTTAGATACCACCGTTATCGGTTCACAAAGTATAGTTGCAAATGACAACAATGCTCCGGTTGCACTCGCAGCGTAAGCTGTGCGGAATACCGAAAATTAAGCCCTGAGGCCTAGCAGCTTCAGGCGGGGTTCGCAGGCACCTGGCAACAGAAGCCTGCATTTTCAAAACAGTATGGCGCGAAATTTACTTAACGCGTGAAGTCTGTGATGACCGCTGTTCCCGGCGGAGTTGGCCCGCGCATGGCCGCCAATTCGGTGCTGGCCCCCGACAACGAGACCTCGCGCGAGACCATGGGCCGGATGTCCACCTGACCCCGTTCGACCATATCGAGCAGCGTGGGATATTTCCAGGCGGGCATGCCTCGCGTGCCGAAGAAGGACAGTTGCTTGCCGTAAATACCGCGCATGTTGACGCTCATCATCCCGGTTTCGCCTGCAGGCATGCCGACCTGCACGTGACGACCGAGGATGCGCAGGCAGTCAATCGAGGCATTGGTGGTCGCTTCGATTCCCAACGCTTCGATGGAAACATGCGCGCCACCGCCGGTGATGTCGTGGATTGCGCTTGCGGCGTTGGTTTGCGCCGCGTTCACAGCAGCATCCGCGCCAAGACTTTTGGCGTGCTCCAGCTTTTCCTCCACCACGTCGACCACCACGACTTGCGCACCCAGCATCTTGGCCAAGAGCATCGCCGAAAGACCAATCCCCCCAGTGCCGTGGATCGCGACCCATTCGCCCGCGCGGACATTTGCGCGGTCGGTCAACGCGTGCCAGGCGGTTGTCACCCGACAGCCCAGACCGGCGGCCAGAGCCGGGGTCATCGATTCAGGGAGAGGCACAAGGTTATGGTCAAATGGCACCGCCACCAGTTCGGCATAGGCACCCGGCGTGCCAAAGCCCGGCACGATCTGGTTGGGGCAGGTGTTGGACACGCCGGTATGGCACGCAGGGCATGACCCGCAGGACAGGATGAACGGTGCGATCAGGCGTGCGCCGACCTTGTGTTTGGCGTTTGCACCCGCTTCAACCACCGTTCCGCAATATTCGTGACCCAGAATGTCGCCCGGTTTCACCTTGGGGTGTTCACCGGTCCAGCCGTGAAAATCCGACCGGCAGACGCCGCAGGCTTCGACCTGTAGGACAACGCCATCCTCCGGACAGGTTGGGTCGGCGACGGTTTCGATGGACAGATCTTGGTTGAACGCCCGGATTACGGCTGCGCGCATGGTGGTCTCCTTCCGTTTCGTGCATATGACGGTCGCGCGCTTCCAACTTCAAAGGAAATTTCCTTCACGTGTCGTTTTGTTCACGCGCCTTTTGCTTGACCTGTGCGCAGTGATTGCCATCACTGGTGACGATGATCTGGCGAAGTCTTCTCATAAGTCTGTGCCTCGCCCAACCGGTACAGGCGTGCCGAACGGCGTTGATTTTGGCCATGGACGTGTCTCAATCGGTTGATCCCGGAGAATACCGGCTGCAAATCGACGGTTTGGCAGCAGCGCTGCGCGATCCTGAGATTTCCGAGATACTTGTGCGCGATCAAGTGGCGCTGAGTGTGATTCAGTGGTCTGGCGTGGATGCACAAACGGTGAGCCTTGATTGGACACAGATGGTCAGTCCCAGCCATGTGCAATTGTTTGCCTCTGCCGTGGAACGTCTGCCGCGTGCCTTTGTGATGTCGAATACTGCGCCAGCCGAGGCGTTGAACAAAGCGCTGCGCCATTTCGATAGCGGGCCGAACTGCACGCGGCGGGTGATCGACATGTCGGGAGATGGCACCCCGAATGCAGGCGGCGAGGTGCGACAGTTGCGCCGTACCGCAGAGCGATCGGGCGTCACGGTGAACGGTTTGGCCATCGAGGGACTGGGGCGGGCGATCACCAATTTCTACCAACGCAACGTGATCACCGCCGACGGGTTCGTTGAAACCGCGCGGGGGCACCGGGACTATGCGCGCGCGATCCGGCGCAAGATCCTGCGTGAAATCAGCTCTGTCTTTGGTTGAGCGAAATTGGCGGTCCCGGATATTTGTCTATTGGATTATCACTGACACGACACGACACGACACGACACGACACGACACGACACGACGCGGCCGGGCTTGATTGATCAGAGTTCAGAAATGCGGGCGCCGCCTGAAACAGCGTCATACAAACATCGACATCACTGTTCTGAACCCGCTCGGGGTTTTTGGCTTTTCAAAAATGTGTCCGGAAATCCTGTGCTTCGTGCTATATAACCCCGCATAAATTTATGGTTTTTGAGCCATTTCAGAGGATGAACCCATGTCTTGGTCTTCATTTGCGGACAGCCGGGGGCAAGGCTACGAAGTCGATCTGGCCATGGTGGCGCAAACCTTTGCCAGTCGCGCCAATGCCGAATGCTCTTTGCGCCGAACGCGTGTTGTCCCGGGAAGTGAGGGCCAACTGCTTCACTTCAATCAACAGGGCGCGCGTGCAGAAATACACAGTCGGGTGCAACGCGATCTTGCCGAATTCGAACGGCTGCGGTTTCAGGACGGCATGGCCGCATTCAGAAGTGTGGTGGTTGCACGTGTCCAAGCGTTGCGGGCCCAACAGCGCCTCTTGCGACAGACGCGAAACGTGGGCCATGCGATTTCGCAGCATGTTCAAACGCAGGTTGACCGCGCCATTCTGGGTCTCAACATCACGTCAACGGTGTTGATCACTGCATCGGTTGTCATTCCAAATCCGATTGGCGCGGGGGTCGCTTTGGGAACTGGATCGATTCTGGCGGGGACAGCCACCTACGGGGAAACCAACAATCTGGGTGCGGCGGTTCTGACTGGAACGACATCCCTTGTTGTCGGCATTATCCCGTTCGGCGCGGGGGCGGCAGGAATAGCAGAACAGACGGCGATCCATGTCGGCGGACGTGCCGCGACAGGTGCGGAGCAGGCGGCGTTCTTTTTTGTGGGCAGTCAGCTTGAGATCGGCTCCAATGCAGCCGTGTCGATTGCCAGTGGTGAGCGAGGCGATCGTGCGATTGTCAACGCACTGGCTTCGACGGCCTTTGGCACCGTTGCCGGGAATGCCGTCGGATCGGTGCGGGGTGCTCTTGGCAACAGCCATATTCCGCTTGCGCTTCGCTCGACTGTAAGCGCGGCCAGTGACGTCGCCCAGACCCAGGCGACCAACGCGGCATCAGCAGCTTTTGCGACAGAGACTACCAATCTTTTGATGGGATCAGCGCCGGGTGCGGGGACAGCCAGCCCGACAACAGCGGCGGGGACGCCAACCTCCATGCTGCTGCGCGGACGGCGGCGCCCCAGTCAGGACTTAGAATTTCAGGAGAACTATATCGTGTTCTTCGTCATGCGACCGATTCTGGGCGAACTGGAACCGGTGGAAGGCTGGTGGCGGGATCTTGCGCTTGTCGGAACCCATTGACACCTGCGCGTAGGTTTGTCGAACGATGTAAACACCGCGCATGACAAGCGGAATTGGTCTTTCAGCTGCAAATGATTGCGCCGTTTTCTGATATCGGCGCAAACCGCGATTTAGCAGCATTTCAATGCTGCGTGCCCTTTTGTTTTCGATTTAATGCAATATGATCGGGGCAGACACAGGGGATGACGGCGATGACGACTGGCATCAATTATGGCAGCCTGATGCATCAGGCGATGCGCGGATTGATCCGCACCGTTCTTGAGGACGTTCAAAAGGATGGCCTGCCTGGAGATCATCATTTTTTCATCACCTTCGACACCGGCCATCCGGATGTGGAAATCGCGGATTGGCTGTCGGATCGCTATCCGGGCGAGATGACCGTCGTGATGCAGCACTGGTTCGATAAGCTTGAGGTTGCGGAAGACGGTTTTGCCGTGACTCTGAACTTTGGAGATGCGCCTGAACGGTTGTATATTCCCTTTGATGCGGTTCTGACCTTTGTCGATCCATCGGTCGAGTTTGGCCTGCGGTTCGAAAGTATGGAGGGCGAAGAGATTGAGGAGGGCGCTTTGGTGCCTGCTGCGCGCCCTCTGGAAGATCCCAAAGATCAACCAAAGGCGACGGGTGGTGAACCGGCTCAGGCCGGGCGCAAGGACGCCGAGGTCGTTAGCTTGGACACGTTCCGCAAATAGCGCCTGCGCCAGTTTGACAATTGCCCTGCAGATCGGTTGCGGCTAAACGGCATGCAGCTGCATACCGAGGAGGCCCAGATGGCTCAGACCCGCACCGAATCCGACAGTTTTGGCCCGCTTGAGGTGCCGTCAGAAAAATATTGGGGCGCACAGACGCAGCGCTCGATCATGAACTTTCCCATTGGCTGGGAAAAGCAGCCGATCGCCATTGTCCGCGCCTTGGGCGTGATCAAGAAAGCCTGCGCACAGGCGAACAAGGCATCCGGCGATCTGGACGCGCGTCTCGCCGATGCGGTTATTCAGGCAGCAGGAGAGGTGATCGACGGCAAGTTCGACGATAATTTCCCGCTGGTTGTCTGGCAGACGGGGTCGGGCACCCAGTCGAACATGAACGCCAACGAGGTCATCGCGAACCGGGCGATTGAAATTCTGGGTGGCGTGATCGGATCTAAAGACCCGGTGCACCCGAACGACCACTGCAACATGGGCCAGTCGTCAAACGACACCTTCCCGACCGCTATGCACATTGCCGCCGCGATGATGGTGCGCGACACGCTGCTGCCGGGGCTGGAAAAGCTGGCGTCGGGACTTGAGCAAAAATCCGAAGAATTCAAAGACATTATCAAGATTGGCCGAACACACACCCAGGACGCCACGCCGCTGACACTGGGACAGGAGTTTTCCGGCTACGCGCATCAAATCCGTCAGGGCATTGCGCGGGTGAAGGCCTGCCTGCCGGGGATTTACGAGTTGGCGCAGGGCGGCACGGCTGTTGGTACGGGCCTCAACACGAAAAAGGGTTGGGGCGAGACTGTTGCGGCGCATATGGCCGAAATTACGGATTTGCCTTTTGTGACTGCGCCCAACAAGTTCGAGGCACTGGCCGCGCATGACGCGATGGTTTTCATGTCGGGCGCTTTGGCGACCGTGGCAGGGTCCTGCTACAAGATCGCCAACGACATCCGCTTTCTTGGTTCTGGCCCGCGTTCGGGTCTGGGCGAATTGATCCTGCCCGAAAACGAGCCGGGATCGTCGATCATGCCGGGCAAAGTGAACCCAACACAGGCCGAAGCGCTGACGCAGGTGGCGGCGCATGTGATGGGCAACGATGCGGCGATCAAGTTTGCCGGATCTCAGGGGCATTTTGAACTGAACGTCTACAACCCAATGATGGCCTACAACCTGTTGCAATCCATGCAATTGCTGGGCGACGCAGCGGACAGCTTCACCGAGCGGATGCTGCTTGGGATCGAAGCGAACGAGCCGCGCATCGACAAGCTGATGAAGGAATCGCTCATGCTGGTAACGGCGCTTGCGCCGACCATCGGCTATGACAACGCCACCAAGGTTGCCAAAACGGCGCACAAGAACGGCACGACCCTCAAGGAAGAGGCGATTGCGCTGGGCTTTGTCGATGCAGAGACCTTTGACAAGGTTGTGCGTCCCGAGGACATGATTGGTCCGAAAGGGTAAGCAAACTGCGCCCTTGGCATCACCCTTTCAGTGGGGATGTTTCAGGAGCATTTGCAGAAAGAAACGGAGAGGACGCTTGGTGCGTCCTCTTTTTTTGTTTTTTGCGACGGAAAGTGTTTGGTCCTGCGTGAGTCTAGGCATGTGACCATCATTATTCAGGACTGTTCCATGTCGCGTTTCTCTCCCTATTGGCTTTGGTTTGTGTTGGCCTTGCCCGCTTTTGGCATGACGTATGATCTTGCCACGTCGACCAACCCGAAAATCTATCATATCCTTGTTCACCCCACCGGCGAATTCGCCGCGCGGTTCATGATCATCGCGATGCTGGCATCGCCGCTGATCTTGCTCTTTAAATCCGCCGCGTTTCCGCGATGGCTCAAGAAAAACCGGCGGTATTTCGGTGTGGCGGCGTTTGCCTATGCTGCGGCACATACCGCCTTCTACCTGATCGACAAGGCGTCGTTGGACACGGTCATCACCGAATTGCCCCGGCTTTACATCTGGACTGGTTGGGTGGCTTTCGTGATCTTTATCCCGCTTGCCGTGACCTCAACTGATTATTTCGTGCGCGTCATGGGGCCGCGTTGGAAAACCCTTCAGCGCTGGACCTATCCGGCCGCGGTTCTGACGTTGGTTCACTGGGCCTCGCTGCATGATTGGGGCAGTCCTGCTGCGGCTCTTGTCCACTTTGGCCCACTTGCCGCGCTTGAGGCGTATCGGGTCTGGTATTGGTACGTGCGACCCCGAACAACCACACGCACAGCTTGACCGAATTGGTCTGCTCAGCATTTTTGCTATGATTTATGAAGCTGCCGCGAGATATTGCGGCAGCTCATTTATTTCTCGCAAAGATTTTTGACATGACCAAAGACCATATCTCGATCAACCTCGACGTCTGGCAGAAAGATGCCGAAAACTGGGTCGCACCCGGCGAACGGCTTTGGGCCTCGGAGCCGAGATGGGGGATTTGGGGGTTGCCAGAAGCCGACCTGAAACTTTTGCCAGAGAACATGACCGGTAAAGATGCTATCGAACTCGGATGCGGCACAGGCTATGTGTCGGCGTGGATGACGCGTTTGGGTGCGCGGGTCACTGGGATCGATGTAACAGCCGCGCAATTGGTCACCGCTCGACGGTTGGCCGAGGTGCATGGCGCAAACATCACCTTTCTTGAAGGCGACGCCGAAGCGACCGGGCTGCCGGACGCGTCTTTTGATTTTGCCATTTCCGAATACGGGGCTGCGATCTGGTGCCGGCCCGAAGTCTGGCTGCGCGAAGCGTGGCGGCTGTTGCGACCGGGGGGAAGTCTTGTCTTTCTAGGCAATCACCCATTGTCGATCATCTGCACGCCGATGAATGGTGCGCCTTGCGAGCCTGTCTTGCACAGACGATATCGCAATATGTGGTGCGCTGACTGGACCGAAGTCGAGATTGATCCAAGTGGCGTGACCTTCAACCTTACGATTGCCGACTGGTTTGCGCTGTTTCGCGAGATCGGCTTCGCCGTGGTCAATTATCAAGAGCTTTACGCCCCAGACGCCGTGACGGGTTCGCAGGATTTTGTGCCTGCCGAGTGGGCCAAGAATTATCCGAATGAGCAAGTTTGGTGGCTGGCCAAACCAATGTGAGCGAAATGCTGGAATTTCGCGGTGGGCGTAGTACTGTTCTCACCATGAGCACCGTCACCAACCTCAACCAGTTTCGCAAAACGAAGGCACGTTCCGACAAGCGCGCCAAGGCGGATGAGAATTCGGCGAAGTTCGGGCGCAGCAAGGCGCAGAAGGATCTGGAGAAAGCGCGGGCCGACAAGGCAAAACGCGATCTGGACGGCAAATCCACCACATGAGCGGACGCCCGGTCAAACGGTCGCTGACGTTGCGAGGGCATCGCACCAGCGTGTCGCTTGAAGACGCATTCTGGCGCGCGTTTCGGGACATTGCCGAGGTGCGGGATATGCCGATCAATGCACTTGCCGCTGAGATCGACGAGGCACGGGACATCGACGTTGGTCTGGCTTCTGCGATCCGCGTCTATGTGCTGGACTGGTATCGGGACAGGGCGGTCTCTGAGTCTTGAGGTCCTCGGGGAATGCCCGAGGACGACAGTTTTGCTGAGTGATTACCCAATCACATTGTGCTCTGGCCCATACGGGAATCCGGTGATGTTGGTGGCACCCTCATCGGTCACGACAAGGATGTCATGCTCGCGGTAACCGCCAGCCCCGGCAGTGCCTTCCGGGATCCAGAGCATCGGTTCGATGGACACAACCATACCCGGCTCCAGCACCGTGTCGATGTCTTCGCGCAGTTCCAGACCCGCCTCGCGGCCGTAGTAGTGGCTGAGGATGCCGAAGGAGTGGCCATACCCGAAGGAGCGGTACTGGAGCAGGTTTTCCTGCGCGAACAGCCGGTTGATCTCGTCGCAGATCTGGGCGCAGGAGATGCCGGGTTTGATCAGGCTGAGGCCCAGTTCATGTGCCGCGACGTTGGCGTTCCAGATGCGGAGGCTGTCGGCGTCGGGTTCACCCAGGAACAACGTGCGTTCCAAAGCGGTGTAGTAGGCCGATATCATCGGGAAGGTGTTGAGGCTAAGGATATCGCCGTGCTGCAATGCGCGCATCGTCACCGGGTTGTGCGCACCGTCGGTGTTGAGACCCGACTGGAACCACACCCAGCTGTCGCGCATCTCGCTGTCGGGGAAGCTGCGGGCGATCTCAAGCTCCATCGCGTCGCGGCCTGCCATGGCGATGTCGATCTCGCGGGCACCGGCCGCAATCGCGTCGCGGATGGCATAGCCGCCCACATCGGCAACACGTGCGCCTTCGGTGATCAGGGCGATTTCGGCGGGGGATTTGACCATGCGTGACCGCATCGTGTCGGGAGCGATGTCGATCACCTCGGGGGTGCTCAGAAACGCATCCAGCGTGGCGCGGGCGGCAAGGGTCAGGTGGTCGCCTTCGACGCCAATGCGGCGGCCTGTGCCGACCAGTGCGGCGACTGCGCGCCAGTAATTGTTGCGCTCCCAATCGGTGTAGATGACGTTGTCGCAATGCGCCCGGCGCCAGGGCTGACCGCCGTCGATATTGGCGCTGACGGTGGTGCAGGTGTCGTGGGTGACGACAAGGCCGTAGGGGCGACCAAAGCTGCAATAGAGAAAGCCCGAGTAATACGAGATGTTCTGCATAGAGGTGAGCAGCACCGCGTCCAAATCATGGCTGGCCATGATGGCCCGCAGGCTCGCGACTCGCTGGTCGTATTCGGCCTTTGCGAAGGGCAGTGGGGCTTTGTCGCCATTGTGGCAGGTGAAGGTCTGGGGACGGTTGGGGGTATCGAACATAGTTAAGTCTCCGAGCATCTGCCGGGACCATATGCAAAACGCCCGGCATCACATCCGGGCGTTCAGGACGATACGCTTTCTGTGGAAAGCTTGATGTGGGTCTTGCTCCGACGACGCCATCGTCGGCACATCCGCACTTTCGATGCCAAATGACGGTGAGTCTGTCAACGGATTTGACGCATCCGGTTACGCACGGCGGTTGATCGCAACAGTGCCCAAAAGCATGTCAGTCAGACCCTGACCTCGTTCTGTAAGAAACATCATCGCAATCGAGATCAGTTGCAGCGGGAAAACTGCCATCGACACGGTATAGCCCAGTGTATGCATGAAAGCTTGGCTGAAGTCGAAATGTTCGCCCCGCTGGTCGCGGAATTCGATCGACATCAGGCGCATGCCCCATGTTGCCGAGCGTCCGGTGATGGTGGCCACGCGGTAGATGAAGCCAGTGACGAAGAATAGGAACGGCAGGAAGAAAAGCCCTATGAACGCCGTCATCACGACGACCGGCACCAGAAGCGCCGCGATCAAAGCTGCGTCGATCAACCAAGCCAGACCACGCTTGATCGTGACGCTGTCATAAAATTCGGGCTGGACCATCGGGTCGGGCAGGTTGGGATAGGCGTCTGTGGCGTACATTGTCGTAAAACCGTTCTTTCACTGAGAGAGGGGCGTGGCCCCGATATGGGGCCACCGGTGGGCTGTGCAAGGTTTAGGCGTCTTCGCTTTCGCGGCTTTCCTTCGCGGACTTGGCGCGCTCGTCCATGAACTGGTCGAATTCCGACTTGTCCTTGGCATCGCGCAGGCGCTTGAGAAAGGCCTCGAAATTTTCTTGCTCTTCTTCGAGACGACGCAAGGTTTCGGTCTTGTAGGCGTCAAAGGCCGTGTTGCCGGATGACCGCATCGTGGTGAACTTAGTCGACATGCGACGGCTGCGATTGCAGGAAGAATTGAACATGCGTTTGCTCCAGATCATGTAGGCAAGAAGGGCGAGGCCGACCGGCCAGAAGAAGATAAAGCCAAGGACCATTGCGGCGATCCAAGCGCCTTTACCTTTGTTGTCCAGCCACGCCTCGGCGCGGGAAAACCAACCCATGCGGGCCGGAAGAGAAGCGGGGGCGGCGATCGTGCTCATTATCAACTCCGTTGTTTGTGTGATGTGAATGTCTTTCACATTAAACAGATCGGAATTGCTGGCCCTATTTGCAAGGAAAAATGTGAATGTTTTTTACATTTACTTTTTTTATGACGTAAAATCAAATATTTGTGCAGAAGAAATTTTAGGGAGAACTGCCGGATCGAGCGGGAAAACATGCCGCGGTGTGCCCGCAGCGGCCCAAACCACGTCAAATTCAAGCAACCGAGGGTCTAGCCACGCGCGGATTGGGTTGAGGTGCCCAATTGGGGATACACCGCCAATGGCAAAGCCAGTTTGTGCGCGGATCAGGTTTGCATCGGCCTTTCCCAAAGGTTCGCCAGCGCAGGCGGATGCCTTGGTCGAATCGACGCGATTGCCACCTGCTGTCAAAAACAGCACAGCATCACCGCGGGTTTCGGCGCGAAAGATGATCGACTTGGCGATTTGATCGAGGTGACAGCCCACGCTGTCGGCGGCCTCTTGCGCTGTGCGGGCTTGTCCGACCTCGCGGATATCAGCGGGCAACCCCAGTGTTTCGAGGGCGGTGCGGACACGTGCGAGGCTTTTGCTCATTGGGTTTCTCTTTTGGCAATCGGGCAGTCACGGTGTGTTACGATGCCAGACATATGCAGAAAAGGTGAGATTGCCCATTGTGCTATCGACCTCTCTGCCCTTATTGTGATCCTCAGCCCAATCCGTCTGACGGAACGCGGGCACATGAGTTTCGCTATTCTGAGCATCGGCAGAGTGTCCTGAATTCAGAGTACGCAGGTATGGCCCACAAGGCCTTCTACAAACACCTGAGGTTTTTACCGAACATCAGGTTCGCAACGGATGCAGTCACCCTTGTGACATGCGTCGGAGAAGAAACGCGATGAAACGCGCGCAGGACATGAGGCTAGAGCAACGGGGCATTTCACCCCGGCCAGCCGCTGCGCACGCACTCGCCATGACAAGACACACCCGATCCCGCTCTCTTTTCGAAAGAAGAGGGCTGCGACGGTTGTGCGCACGGAATTTATGCCCAAGAAAATGCTTATCGATGCCACCCACGCGGAGGAAACCCGCGTTGTGGTGGTCGACGGACACAAGGTTGAGGAATTTGACTTTGAATCCGAAAACAAACGCCAGCTTGCTGGCAACATCTATCTTGCAAAAGTAACACGGGTCGAACCGTCGCTTCAGGCGGCGTTTGTGGATTACGGTGGCAATCGCCACGGCTTCCTCGCGTTCTCGGAAATCCACCCTGATTATTATCAGATTCCGGTCGCCGATCGCGAAGCGCTGATGGAAGAAGAGCGCGCTTATGCTGAAAGCCAAGCGCGCCGCGAGGACGAGGACGAAAAGCCAAAATCGCGCCGCGGTCGGGGTCGTAACCGATCGCGTGCTGCCAAGGCGGACAGCGACGATGCAGTCGCAACCAAGGACGTGTCTGACGATATCTCTGGAATGGAGACCATCGATCTTACGGACGAAGGCGACGATGACACCGAAGGTCTGTCTCCGATGGAGACCGTTGCAGATACCCCGGTCGAAGAGCCGGAAGACACTGACGCGACCGATCAGACAACGTCGGCAGACGATGAAGACGACGACGAAGATGATACGGCCTCGCAACCGGCGGATCGGGACGAGAGTATCGAATCCGTAGCTGATGATGACACCCACGATGATATCCGCCCCAAGCGCAAACCGCGGCCAAAGCGGTACAAGATCCAAGAAGTTATCAAGGTGCGCCAGATCCTTTTGGTGCAGGTCGTCAAGGAAGAACGCGGTAATAAGGGTGCAGCTCTGACAACTTACCTGTCACTGGCAGGTCGGTATTGCGTGCTTATGCCGAACACCGCACGCGGTGGTGGCATCAGTCGTAAGATCACCAACGCACCTGACCGTAAGAAGCTGAAAGAGATCGCCAACGAAATCGACGTTCCGCAGGGCGCGGGTCTGATCATTCGGACGGCGGGTGCAAAACGCACCAAGACCGAGATTAAGCGCGATTACGAATACCTTCAGCGCCTGTGGGAGCAGATCCGCGAGCTGACGCTGAAATCAATCGCTCCGGCAAAGATCTATGAAGAGGGCGACCTGATCAAACGGTCGATCCGCGATCTGTATAACCGCGATATCGACGAAGTTCTGGTCGAAGGCGAACGCGGCTACCGCATCGCCAAGGACTTCATGAAGATGATCATGCCGTCCCACGCTAAGAACGTGAAACACTATGTCGAGACGATGCCGCTTTTTGCGCGTCATCAGGTGGAATCCTACCTGTCAGGCATGTTTAACCCTACGGTGCAGCTCAAGTCCGGTGGGTATATCGTCATCGGTGTGACCGAGGCGCTTGTGGCCATCGACGTGAACTCGGGTCGGGCGACCAAAGAAGGCTCGATTGAGGAAACCGCGCTTAAGACCAACCTGGAAGCTGCCGAAGAGGTGGCGCGCCAGCTGCGTCTGCGCGACTTGGCCGGTCTGATCGTGATCGACTTTATCGACATGGACGAGCGCAAGAACAACGCCGCCGTCGAGAAGCGTATCAAAGACAAGCTCAAGAACGACCGCGCGCGTATTCAGGTTGGCCGGATTTCCGGTTTCGGCCTGATGGAAATGTCGCGCCAGCGACTGCGTCCCGGTATGATCGAGGCGACAACGCAGCCCTGCCCAAGCTGTCATGGGACGGGTCTGATCCGGTCGGATGACAACATGGCGTTGCAGGTTTTGCGTCAGATCGAAGAAGAAGGCGTACGCCGTCGATCGCGCGAGGTTCTGGTGAAGTGCCCGGTGACCATCGCGAACTTCCTTATGAACCAGAAGCGGGAACACGTCGCACAGATTGAGGCCCGCTATGGTCTTTCCGTGCGTATCGAGGGCGATGTGCATTTGGTCAGCCCGGACTTCACAATGGAGAAGTTCAAGACGGCCACCCGCGTTGTTCCCGAAGCGCCTATTCATGTCGTTTCCGTTGATACGTCTTTGATGGACCAGGTGGATGAGGACGCCGCCGAGCACGAAGAAGACGAGGAAGATCAGACTGAGACCAATGCATCCCCGACGACGGATGAGGACGACACAAAGCCAAAGAAGCGCCGCCGCCGGTCGCGCCGTGGGGGACGTGGACGTAACCGCAACCGGGATCGCCAAGACGAGGGTGATACGGATACAGACACAGGGTCCGACACAAACGAGTCCGAGACCACCTCGGACGAGACAAGTTCTGAACCCGCCGCCGCCGAAGCAGAAACAGAGGCGAGCGTGTCTGGCGACGAAACTGCTCCGGCCAAGCCCAAGCGGACTCGCAGCCGGTCGCGCAAGTCGACGGCTGTGGCCAAGGATGGCGCAACAGAGGTCAAAGCGGATGATGCTGTTGCTGCCGAGGCCGCACCTGCGGATGCGGTGACATCAGCCGATGCCGCGCCTGCGGAAGAGGAAACGCCCAAGAAGAAGCCGCGCAGCCGGTCCCGCAAGAAGGCGGAACCAAAAGCCGAAGCCGAAGCTGTGGTTGAAACTGGGGGCGAAACCGAAGAAGCCCCCAAGCCAAAGAAAGCGCCCGCAAGGCGGTCACGGGCGAAGAAGCCTGTAGACGCAGAAGCGCCTGTTGCAGCGGTAATCCCAACCGAAGAAATCGCACCGGTGCCCGAAGTGGCCGAGACGCCTGTCGCGGAGCAATCGGCGCCTGCACCAGAACCCACACCCGAGCCTGCTTCGCAGCCAGAGCCGGAGTCTGCCAAAGTTGCAGAACCCGAACCTGAAACTGTGGGTGCTGATGCTGAAACGGATGACGGCTCCGATGACAGCAACAAGAAAAAGCGCCGTGGTTGGTGGTCTTTGGGCCGCTGATCTCAAACAGCCAACATTTCTGTGACGCCCTCGTGTTCTGCACGGGGGCGTTTTTCGTTTTCGCCTATGCCTTGCGTATCACCCAGAGCATGGCAGCGCCTTGTTCGTCACTGCTGACAAGCTCGTGTCCGGCCTCGTTGCAGAAATGCGGCATGTCGACAATGGCGGCCGGGTCATCGGTCAGCACATGTAATTCGTTGCCTGAAGACAGCCCCATCAGGCGCTTACGCGCCTTGAGAACGGGCAGGGGGCAGAGCAGCCCGGTGGCATCCAGATGTTCACTCATACCCGCGATCTAGGCCTGTCTGGTGCCGCTGTCCACAGGGATGGCACGATGATGTGACCCCGCGTCGCGTGACAGCGCCAAAGGCTTGGCCTATGTCGGGCTTATGTTGGAATTTCAGATCATCGACGCAGCCTTGTTTCCGGCCATGAGCATCGCGCTTCTCGCGGGGGCACTGTCGTTCCTCAGCCCCTGTGTTCTGCCGATCGTGCCACCGTATCTGGCGTATATGTCAGGTGTAAGCGTCGCTGATATGGAGCAGGGGGGCTCGGGTCGCAGAAAAGCTGTCATCTCGGCACTGTTCTTTGTGCTGGGCCTGTCGACGATCTTTATTCTGCTCGGGTTCACCGCTTCGGCGTTTGGGGCATTCTTCCTAGAGTACCAGACGCAGTTGGCGCAGGCCTCGGGTGTTGTGGTGATCCTGTTTGGTCTGCATTTTCTTGGTGTGTTCCGTATCCCGTTTTTGGACACGGAAAAGCGGCTTGAGGCGGGGGATCAGGGTGGGTCTGCGTTTGGGGCCTATGTGCTGGGCCTTGCCTTTGCCTTTGGCTGGACGCCGTGCATCGGACCGCAACTTGGCGCAATCCTGTCATTGGCCGCGTCCGAGGCGTCTGTGGCCCGCGGGACGGTTCTGCTGGGCGTTTATGCAGCAGGGTTGGGTATTCCGTTCCTGCTGGCCGCGATGTTCATGACCCGCGCCATGGGTCTGATGAACCGTATCAAGAAGCATATGCGCAAGATCGAACTGGCGATGGGCGCGTTGCTTGTGATTGTCGGGATCGCACTGGTCACGGGCGCGTTTACTTCCTTCGCGTTCTGGCTGCTGGAGACTTTCCCGGGACTGGCGCTTCTGGGTTAACTGCCCTCAGCGCGTGGCGCGGGCTTTGAGCACCGACTGTCCCAGCGTGATGGTGTAGGCTTCCAGCGTTGCCAGCGCCCGGTCAATGGACGCCACATCTCGGAGTTCCAGACCGGCCACAATGGCACGGTGCAGATCTATGATCTCGGCCCGGCTGCGGGCTGTGAAGGTGATCATGTTCATCAAAGGCTGCATCGCTTCGACGCTTCCGGCGAGATGGTAGCTGAGAACTTCATTCCCCGCGCAATCAACCAATGCCCGGTGAAAGGCCACATCTGACGCGCAGAACGCCTCGTCCGACAGGTCGGGCGCGGATTGGGTTTCGATCTCAACGCGCATCTTGTCCAGCAGCGCATCGGTGCGCCGTTCAGCGGCAAGCGCGGTGCAACTGCGCTCCAAAGCATAGCGCGCCTCGCAGGCGACCTGAAAGCTGATCGCGTTCATTCCCAGAAGCAGCGTTGAGGTCGTGACCTGCTGCGCGCGGGCCTCGTCATAGGACAGGTGATTGACGAACGCCCCGCCAAACGCGCCGCGTTCAGTGCGGATCAGCGATTGCGCCGCCAGCCGTTTGAGGGCTTCGCGGACCGTGGCGCGCGAGACGCCGTGCTGGTCGGCCAGTTCCGCCTCGGAGGGCAGGCGGTCACCTACCAGCAGCCGCCCGTCGACAATCGCCGTGCGGATGGCGTCCGCGATCTGGGCGGACAGGCTTTTCTCGGGCTGTGCATTTTTCATTTGTCAGGCATTTAAATGTCTGACAATTATTTTGGCAAGCCCTGAGTCGCGGCTGAGTGGAGGAATGTGCATGCTGGCAGACCGGATCAGACAGATGAGCGCGCCGCATTGGCTTGCGCTTTATGGGCTGGTTCTGCTGTGCTGGTTGATTTTGGCGCTGATGGCAGTGCCTGCGGACTTGCGCGACATGGCGCGGGTGTTCGGCGGCGATTTCTGGGAAGCGTTCTGCACCACGACACCGGACGCGGCCGGATTTTTGCGGCTTTGGGTCATGTGGGGCCTGATGTCGGGGGCAATGATGGCGCCGACGGCGCTGCCTGCTCTGGCAACATACGATGATCTGGGACGGTCGACCGAGACCGATCTGGGTGGGCTGCTGGCCGGGTATCTGGCGGTTTGGCTTGGATTTTCCGCCTTGGCTGCGGGATTGCAGATCGGGCTTTTCAGCCTTGGCTGGGTCAGCGCATTCGGCGACAGCCGCTCGGCGCTGCTGTCGGGAGGATTGCTGGTGCTGGCCGGGGCTTACCAATTCAGCGCCTTGAAAGAGGCGTGCTTGGCCAAGTGCCGGATGCCGATCACGTTTTTCATGGCGCATTGGGATGAAGGCGCATGGCGCAACGGGTTGCGTCTTGGCGCTGTCTGCCTTGGCTGCTGCTGGGCGCTGATGCTGCTGGGCTTTGTCGGCGGTGTGATGTCGCTGGGCTTCATGGGGCTCGCGACGGTGGTGATGACGTTGGAGAAATTGCGCGCCGGGGCTTGGATCACCCGGCCTTTGGGGGGTGTCCTGATCGGGACCGGCCTCGTTGTGGCGCTTTTGGGATCTTAAGGGAGAGATGCAATGAGTGATCGTTTGGACGTGGCGGAGAAGCTGGACAACCGCCATCCGGCCACGGACCGGCCCGGGCCGGAGATTCAGCCTTGGGCCATCAAGGGGGAGCTGATCCTCAACTGTAACTGTACGGTGTTCTGTCCCTGCGTGATCAGTCTTGGCAAGCATCCGCCCACCGAAGGGCATTGCCAGACATGGGGCGGGGTGCGGATCGATTCCGGTCACTACGGCGATATCGACCTGTCAGGTTTGAACATCGGCCTGTTGATCGAGATCCCGGGCATGATGAGCCGGGGCAACTGGAAAGTCGGTCTGTTTGTCGATGACCGCGCGAACGATCCGACCTTTGACGCTTTGGTCAAGGTGTTCAGCGGCGCTGCCAAGGGCACAACGGGTTTGTTCCAAATACTCGTGGGCGAATTCCTGGGGGCCGAGCGTCAGCCCGTCACCTACGAGACCGAGGGCAAGACCCGTCACATCACCGTGGGTCGCAAGATCCAAGGGGTTGTCCACCCGGTCGGTGGGGCCAATGCTGACGAAGACCTCGTGGTCAAGAACACGCAGTACTGGATGGGGCCGGACATCACCGTCGCCACCGCGACCAAGGGCAAGGTGCGCGCCTATGGCCGGGTCTGGGATTTTGACGGACGCAGCGCCGAGATTTGCCAGATCGACTGGCACGGACCCAAGTAAGATGATGATCTTCCCGGAATATTGCGTGACGATGGCGCGATACAACGCGTGGCAGAACAAGCA
>JANSYF010000026.1 GCA_024742575.1 Paracoccaceae bacterium
AATTCGTCGCTTTGCCTCCCACCGCAGGCGACTGTATTCTGCATGGCAGCATGAATAGGGGGGAAAGTTGGCCATGACAACTAACGACGTTGCCGCACCGGAAATGAGCGCGGAACTTGAGGCCAATTTGCAAAAGATCGAGACGCTGTCACAGCGGCTGATGTCTGCTCTTTCGAGCAAAAAGCAAATCAACCCATCGCTCCATGGACCAGACAGCTTGTTGTTCGGTCAGGCACTGCAGGCTTATTGGCAGGAATGGATGCAAAACCCGGCCAAGATTCTGGAACACCAGATCGAATACTGGGGCAAGTCAGTCACCCATTACGTTGAGGCGCAGCAGGCGCTGGCCAAAGGCAAGTTGCAGGCGCCCGAAGACCCCGGCCCAAAGGACCGACGGTTCAAGAACCCGATGTGGGACGAGCATCCGTATTTCAACTTTATCAAGCAGCAATACCTGATCAACGCCGAAGCGATCCGTAACGCGGTCGACGATATTGAAGATATGGACGCCACCGAAAAGCGCCGTTTGCGTTATTTCGCGCAGCAGATCGTCGACATGTTCGCGCCGACCAATTTCCTGGCGACGAACCCCGATGCGCTGCAAAAAGCGCTTGAGACTGAGGGCGAGAGCCTTGTCAAAGGGCTTGAGAATCTTGTGTCGGATCTTGAGGCAAACAACGGGGAACTGGTGGTGCGCTTGGCTGACGAGGGCGCCTTTCAGATCGGGACCAATATCGCCACCGCCGAGGGCGAGGTCATCTATCGCAACCACATGATGGAAGTGATCCAATACAAACCGACGACTGAAAAGGTCCGAGAAACGCCGATCATTCTGTTCCCGCCATGGATCAACAAGTTCTACATTCTGGATCTGAAGCCGGAAAACTCGTTTATCCGCTGGGTGGTTGATCAGGGCTACACGTTGTTCGTGGTGAGCTGGATCAACCCTGATGAAAGCTACAAGGATGTGGGTTTGGATACCTACGTCGAAGATGGATATCTGCGGGCCATCGAAGAGGTCAAATCGGTTTGTGGTGTCGAAAAGATCAATGCCATCGGCTATTGCATCGCGGGAACCACGCTAAGCCTGACGCTGTCACTGCTTAAACAGCGGGGCGATGCGTCGATCAAATCTGCAACCTTCTTTACCGCGCTGACCGATTTTTCGGATCAGGGGGAATTCACGCCTTTCCTACAGAACGACTTTATCGACGGCATCGAGGCAGAGATCGGGGATACCGGTCTGCTTAAGTCCTTCATTATGGCGCGCACGTTTAGCTATTTGCGGTCCAACGACCTGATCTATGGGCCCGCGATCAAGAGCTACATGATGGGGGAAACACCGCCTGCGTTTGATCTTCTGTATTGGAACGGCGATGGTGCGAACCTGCCGGGGCGCATGGCGGTCGAGTATTTGCGCGGTCTGTGCCAGTCGAACAAATTTGCCGACGGTACGTTTGAATTGATGGGGCACACGCTAAGCCTGAAGGACGTCGACGTCCCGCTGTGTTCAATCGCCTGTGAGACCGACCACATCGCGGCGTGGAAGGACTGCTATCGCGGCGTGCAGCAGATGGGGGCGAAATCAAAGACCTTCATCGTTTCGGAATCGGGCCACATCGCGGGAATTGTGAACCCGCCGTCGAAGAAAAAATATGGCCACTACACCAACGAAGACCTGTCTTTGGCACCGTCTGACTGGATGTCTTCGGCAGATTTCACCGAAGGTTCGTGGTGGCCCGTCTGGGAAAAATGGCTGGCAAAACGTTCCGGGAAATGGATCAAGGCGCGGGAAATAGGGGATAAATCTCATCCTTCGCTGGCTCCGGCACCTGGTACTTATGTGATGATCAAGGCGCGCGCTTAAGCGGGTGTTGACCCACGGTCAAAGTTTTTTGCTGCAGTGCAGAAAAAGGGTTGAAATGCTGCGGTGCGGCATGTATATATTCTGCATCTGCACAAGACAGCGGGGTGGGCCCGCCGAGCAGGAAAGGATTTGAGACAATGGCTAAGACACCTGACATGACAGCGACCATGAAAGAAATGATGGGCGCGTTCCCGGTTGACACGAAAGCAATGGAAGACGCTTTCAAAACAACAGCAACTCTGAACGAGAAGCTGTCCCACGTTGCAATCGAAGCGGCTGACAAGTCGGCTGAAATCTCTGCAAAGTGGACAAAAGACACGCTCGCCAAGATGGGCGAAATGTCCAAGGCGAAGACAGAGCCGGCAGACTACGCCAAGGCGATGACCGATTTCGCTTCTGCTCAGGCTGAAGTTGCTGCCGAGAACATGGCCGCATTCGCCGAGATCGCGAAGAAAGTCCAGATGGACACAGTTGAGCTGATGATGGCAGCTGGCAAGGACCTGTCGGAAGACGCGACCGCCGCAGTCAAGAAAGCAACAGCTGACGTGACAACAGCTGCCAAGAAGGCAACTGCTGCTACGAAGTAAGCTTTTACGAACTAGCGTTCTCTCCTCCCAATTTGGAACGCTATTATCTGGCCGGGCTCCTTGTGAGTCCGGCCTTTTTTGTTCCTGTGACGTGTCACCAGTGCTTTCTTTTTGTGCTGCATCTGCTTAGGCTGCAATGCAGCAAAGATTAACCGGGGGAGGGGACACCTTGGCCGAAGACCAAAAACCGCTACTGATCAAGCGTTACGCGAGCCGTCGTCTCTATAACACCGAAACATCCGACTATGTGACCCTGGAAGACATCGCCGGGTTCATCCGGGGTGGGCGCGAGGTCAAAATCGTCGATCTGAAATCCGGAGATGACCTGACGCGGCAATATCTGTTGCAGATCATCGCTGAACACGAAAGCCGGGGCGAGAGTGTGCTGCCGACCAACGTGCTCAACGATCTGGTTCGCAGCTACACAACCACAGCGACCAGCGCGGTGCCGCAATTTCTGGCGGCTAGTTTCGAGATGTTCCGCGATAGCCAGTCGAAATGGATGGAGAATATGGGCAAGGCCAACCCGATGACGGGTGTGCCCGGGTTCGAAGCCATTCAGGCCCAGCAAGAGGCGTTTCTCAAGGCGATGACCGGTGGGGTGACTGGTTCATGGTCTGGTCCGTCAAAAGACGACGAGGCCGATGCGCCCGCCAAGGCACGCACGACAGAGACGGACGATCTAGACGCGATCAAAACGCAACTGGCCGAGCTTCAGAAAAAGCTTTCAAAACTCGACAAGTAATCAGGCGGTTACCTGCACAGTTGGATGCATGACGTGATCGACAGCGGACAGAATGACGTCCGCCACCGCATCGCATTCAGTGACAGTCAGCCGTGCTGGTAAGCGGCAATCACACGCGCGCGATAGCATCGCGCGCGTCATGGGCAGTTCCGGGGCAGTTCCAAGGAATTCCCAGTTCCAGAACGCGCGGGCATTGTCGGTGCTGCGCCCGAAGACCTGAATCGACACGCCCATCGCCTTGGCGGTCTTGACAAAGGCATCCACATCCGCGTCGGTCATGTCGCACAGGCTGAATTGGAGAGAATCCGGCGCGCGGTCTTCTTGCGCAAGTGCGGGCGGCACGGTGATCCACGGCGACTGGTC
The DNA here is from genome assembly GCA_024742575.1 of Paracoccaceae bacterium. Classification (GTDB taxonomy): domain Bacteria; phylum Pseudomonadota; class Alphaproteobacteria; order Rhodobacterales; family Rhodobacteraceae; genus Marivita. The sequence goes on from JANSYF010000026.1 coordinate 3,563, forward strand.
AAGCCGGCCCGCCACGTGATCATGGTTGCGGCGGCCATCGCGGACACGGCGGTCCAGCTCGGCCAGTTGCGGGCGGATCACAGCGGCCGAAAGGTTCGACAGTCGCAGATTATAAAGCGGCAACTTGTTCTGCCATTTGGCAAACGTGTCGTGCAGCACCGGGTGCTTTTTCCAATTGTGCTCGTAGGCGCCCGATAGGATCACCGCACGCGCGATCAGGTCGGCATCATCGGTAAGCAGAATGCCCCCTTCGCCTGCGTTGAGCATTTTGTAGCTTTGGAAACTGAAACAGCCGACATGGCCCAACGTGCCGATCCGTTTCCCGTTCCAGCGCGTGCCCAATGAGTGCGCAGCGTCTTCGATCACCGGAATGCCGCGATCGTTGGCAAGCGTCAGGATCGCGTCCATGTCAGAGGTGTGCCCGCGCATATGGCTGATCATCACGGCCTGAACATCGTCGATCTTGGCTTGGAAATCGGCCATATTGATGCGGTAGCTGCCGTCCACTTCGCACAGCACCGGCACACAATCGGCGTGCACAATCGAGGACGGTACAGCGGCAAAGGTGAAAGCCGGGATCAAAACGCGCGCGTCACGTGGCAGGCCAAGCGCCTTGAGCGACAGGAACAGCGCGGCGGAACAACTGCTGACCGCCAGCGCGTATTTCGCACCCATCATCGCGGCGAATTCTTCCTCTAACAAAGACACGGGCGCGCCTTCAGGGGCAGTGTAGCGGAACAGGTCCCCAGATTGCAGCAGGCGGTCGATCTCGTGCCGCGCGGTTTCGGGAATGGGTTCTGCGTCGTGCATGTTCGGAAGCTGTGTCATTGCTGAGCCTCGTGTCATTTTAAGTTCACCACACGCGCTGTCATGCCAGTATGACAGGGATATGACAGTGCTGTCGGGTTCTGTGGGGTCAAACGCCCAGCCGGTCGCGCATCGCATACCACGACATTGCCAGCTTAAGTATCGGAGTGCGAAATGCACCGCCGCCCGGAAAAGGGGTGTGCGGGACCGCGTTAAACGCCGCAAATCCTTGGGAGGGGCCGCGCGTTGCTTCGGCCAGCAGCTTACCCGCCTGGATCGCATTTCCAACGCCGTGGCCGGAATAGCCGGATGCCGACAGGATGTTGGGGCGCACCCGCGCGAGGTAGGGCATCCGTTTGATTGTGATCGCTAAGGTGCCGCCCCAAGCATAGTCGATCGGCACATTGCGCAGGTGGGGAAAGATCTCTGACATCGGTTTGCGCACCAATGCCGGAATGTCCGAAGGGAAACGGTAGCCATAACTCTCACCACCGCCGAACAATAAACGTTTGTCGTGTGTCAGGCGGAAGTAGTTGACGACAAATCGTGAATCCGCGACGGCCACGTCCTGCGTCAGCACCTTTGCTGCGTCATCGCCCAAAGGCGCCGTGGCCACGACGTAATTGTTGATCGGCATGACCCGCGCTGCCACCTGCCGATCAAGCCCGCCCAAATAACCGTTCCCCGCAAGGATGATTTGATCCGCGATCACGTGCCCCGCATCGGTGCGCACCGTGATCTTGGGCCCATGTTTGATATCATGCACATGGCTGCGTTCATGGATTCGCACGCCCGCCTTGGTCGCCGCATCAGCCAGTCCCAGCGCCAGCCTTAGCGGGTGAAGATGTGCGGCCCCCATGTCCAGCGTGCCGCCGATATAGTCAGGCGACGGACACAACGCATGAAAGCTGTCGCGATCCAACGGTTCTATCTGGTTGTAACCATACCGTTTCTGCAAATGTTCGGCATAGTCGTGCAGGTCTTTCACATCTGCTGGGCGCGACGCGGCCCATGCGATTCCGTCCTTGAGGAAGCAGTCGATCCCATGTTTCGCGATCAGACCGCGCACCAGTGCCTTCGCGTCTTCCCCCAGATCCCACAAGAGCCGGGCGGCATCCGTCCCCACCAGTTTTTCCAGCGTGGTCTGGTCCTGTCGCTGACCAGAGCCCAACTGCCCACCATTGCGACCAGATGCGCCAAAGCCCACGCGATGTGCGTCTATTAGCACGACATCTGCGCCCATTTCGGCCAGATGCAACGCGGCTGAAAGTCCGGTATATCCGCCGCCAATGATACAGACATCGGCCCGGTTTTCGCCTTGCAACGGGGCGAATGGGTCCAACGGTGTCGCCGTCGCGGCATACCAGCTTTGGGGATAGGCCCCACGGGTGTCATTGCTGAACAACAGGTTCAAAATGCGGTCCTGATCTTCTTCTTTTTCCAAATATGCCGGGGAGCGCGAGGGGCAGAGCCCCTGGCATTGGTCGGATCGGCGCCGCCGGTCCGAAGCCTGTTTTTAGACGTTAAGCAGCAGATGCTCGCGCTCCCACGGGCTGATCACTTGCAGGAATTCCTCGTATTCCGTGCGTTTCACAATTGAATAAACGCGGCAGAAATCCTTACCAAGAATATCTTGCAACTCGCTCGCCTCTTCGAACAGCGAAAGCGCCTGTCCCAGAACCTGCGGAATGTCCGCCTCACCTTCATAGGCGTCTTTTTTCAGTGGTTTTGAAGGCCATTTTTCGTTCACAAGGCCAAGATAGCCGCAGGCCAACGATGCCGCGATGCCAAGATATGGGTTGCAATCCATCCCAGCGAGCCGGTTTTCGACCCGTCGGCTGTCTGGTCCGGACAAGGGGATGCGGATGCCCGTTGTGCGATTGTCGCGGCCCCAGGCAAGGTTGATGGGGGCGGCGTGTTCTTTGACGTAGCGGCGATAGCTGTTCACGTATGGGGCCAACACGGCGATGGCGGCAGGTGTATACGTCTGCAAACCGCCGATGAAATGGAAGAATGCGTCGGTCTCGCCACCCTGCGGGCCGCTGAACAGATTTCGCCCGGTTTCAATATCGATGATCGAATGATGGATATGCATGGCGCTGCCGGGCTCATTGGCTATTGGCTTGGCCATGAAGGTGGCGAAACAATCGTGGCGTAGGGCGGCTTCGCGGATCAGGCGTTTGAAGTAAAACACTTCATCCGCCAACTTTACTGGATCGCCATGGCGCAAGTTGATTTCCAACTGACCTGCGCCGCCTTCCTGTGTGATGCCATCAATCTCGAACCCTTGGGCTTCGGCGAAGTCATAGATGTCGTCGATCACAGGGCCGAATTCATCGACGGCTGTCATGCTGTAGGCCTGACGCGCGGCAGCGGGGCGGCCGGAGCGGCCCATCATCGGTTCGATCGGTTTTGCTGGATCCAGGTTTCGCGCTGTCAGAAAGAATTCCATCTCGGGCGCAACCACCGGTTCCCACCCTTTGTCGCGATAGAGTTGTACCACCCGTTTGAGAACGTTGCGCGGGGCATAAGGCACTGGCTTGCCTTTGCGATCAAAGGCGTCGTGGATGACCTGCAAGGTCCAATCACCCGTCCAGGGCGCTGCGGTGGCTGTGCTCATGTCGGGGCGCAGGATCATGTCGCGCTCAATAAAACCGCCATCATCTTCGTCTGCGGCTTCGCCCCAATCGCCTGTAATGGTTTGGAAAAAAATCGAATCCGGCAGGTGAAAATACTCTTGCCGTGCAAATTTCGAAGCAGGCACCGCCTTGCCACGGGCGATGCCGGGCAGGTCGGCGATGATACACTCGACCTCGTCAAGCCGACGTCCCTCGAGAAAGGCGCGGGCGGAGGCGGGGAGACTGTCTGTCCAGTCTGTCATGCGATGGTTCCTTCGCGGAAGAATTTGGCGAACTGGTCGGCCATACGACCATTGTCGAGCGGTCGGCCCATGCGATTGCGGGCATCGTTCATCAGGTCGTCAGAGACCACGCCTTTGCCGCGTGTGTCGATCAGGCCAGTGATAAAGTCATCACCGTATTCGGGGTGCGGTTGTACGGTGAAAGCCTTGCCGGGGTAAAGCAGTGCAGCATTGGCGCAATGGTCGTTGCTGGCGACAATCTGCGCGCCCTCGGGCACCTCGATAACCTGATCCTGATGCCAAGCGTTGATGGTCATGGTGTCGCCGCCAAAATCATAGTCTTGCTGGCCCACGGCCCAGCCGCCTTTGAACTTTTCGACTTTTCCGCCCATTGCCTGCGCGATGATCTGGTGGCCAAAGCACACGCCAATCAAGGGGCGGTTCGCTGCAGCTATATCGCGGATGAGCTGCTCGAGCGGTGGAATCCATGGGTGATCTTCGTAGGCGCCGTGTTTAGAGCCGGTGATGAGCCAGCCATCCGCATCTTGTGGCCCCTGCGGAAAGACGTTTTCGACGACCGACCAGCTTTGGAAGGTGAAGCCTTTATTGGCGAGCATACGCTCAAAGAAACCGGGATACTCGCCGAACGTCCCTTTCAGTTCGTCCGGTGCAAGACCCGTTTGCAAGATTCCGATTTTCATGAAGCACCAAGGTGTTTGTGGTTTCAGGCTATGCGTTCTGTAGGCGCACAGCAAGGGACGCGCCTAGACTGTGTCGAGGTATATTTCGACCCGTTCAGTCGGCGTCAGTTCGTCCATGTAGCGGATTTCCTGTTTCTTGGTCAGCACAAGGTTGCGGATGAGCTCGTCATTAAAGATGCGCGGCATCACTTTGCTTTTCTCGAAAGCTGTCACAGCGCTGGGCCAGTCAGTGGGCACCTGCGGAAGATCAAGCGCGTACGCATTGCCCTTGATCGGGGCAGGGGGCATGGCACCGTCTTCTATCCCGACCAAACCCGCGCCAAGGATTGCCGCGAGCGTCAGGTAGGGGTTCACATCCCCCCCCGCCACACGGTGTTCGACCCGCCGCGCCGCCGCGCTGCCGGACGGTACGCGGATTGCCACTGTGCGATTCTCGTAGGCCCATGCGATCCCGGTCGGGGCGTGGGCGTCAGGGACCAGACGGTCATAGCTGTTCATGTGTGGGGCATAGAGCAGGGTGCTGTCATTCATGCCATTCAGACACCCTGCGATGGCGTTGTGCAGCATCGGCGTGCCTTCGGGGCCGCCATTGTCAAAGACGTTTTCGCCCTTTTCGTTCAGCACCGAGAAATGCGTGTGCATGCCCGACCCGGCATAATCGGGATAGGGTTTGGCCATGAAGGACGCGGCAAAGCCGTGGCGGCGGGCCAGCCCTTTGACCAGCATCTTAAACAGCCACGCATCGTCGGCGGCGCGCAGGGCGTCGTCACAATGCATCAGGTTCATTTCGAACTGACCCAGACCCGCCTCGGAAATCACTGTGTCGGCGGGAATGTCCATCGCTTCGCAGGCGTCATAAAGATCGGTGAAAAAGCGGTCGAACTGGTCGATCAGGCGGATCGACAGAATCTCGCCTGCCTTGCGGCGCTTGCCAGACCTTGGCGACGCAGGCACTTGCAGGTTGCGGGTGCTGTCGTCGATCAGGAAAAATTCTAGCTCCATCGCGACAACGGGCGTCAGGCCGCGTGCCTTGTAGCGCTGTACCACGGTGTTGAGCGCGTGGCGCGGGTCGCCTTCGTAGGGTTCACCGGTTTCGCGGAACATCCACAGCGGCAGCAGAGCGCTGGGTGCCTCAAGCCATGGCATCGGGACAAAGCCACGATCGGTCGGCCACAGCACCCCATCGGCATCACCCGCTTCGAACACCAGCGGGCTGTCGTCGATGTCTTCGCCCCAGATATCGAGGTTCAGAACAGAAAGCGGAAACCGGGTGCCGCCTTCAAGCACTTTGTCAGCAAAGCGTGCAGGTACGCGCTTTCCGCGCGCTTGTCCGTTGAGGTCTGAAGCCGCAACCCGGATCGTGCGGACCTGCGGGTTCTTGCGAAGCCAGTTGCGAATCTGGGAGTCCATTTAGGTGCCGTTTTCAAAAATTTGATCAAATTTAGAAATAGGCGGTTGGACGGTAACTTAGCAAGCGAAATTCAGCGAATGATGTTCAGTTTAAGCTTCATCTTGGTGCGCGCTTCTTGCGGCAGGTGCCGGTTCAGGCGACGATTGATCAAACCGAACAGGCTGATGATGCAGAGCGTCAGAAGGATGAAATAAAACGCGAGTATCGGGTAGGGGATGAAGGGGTTGAAGGTCTTGTCGGCAAAGAAACTGGCGTAATAAAGCGCGTCTCCTCGTTGCTGCCATGCTGGAAAGCCAGAGAAATAGACCAACGTCGTGGCGTGGAAGAGAAAGATCGCCTCGTTTGTGTAGGCGGGCCACGCAAGCCGCAGCATAGTGGGCCATGTCACCCGTTTGAAGCGCGACCAGCCAGACATGCCATAGGCGTCAGCCGCTTCGATATCGCCGCGCGGAACGGATTGCAGTGCGCCGTAGAAAATCTCGCCTGAATAGGCAGCGGTGTTCAGGAACAGCACGATCAATGCCCCGAGCCACGCCGACGTGAACGGATCGAAGATGGGTGAAATCGGTTTGAGCGACAGGAACAGGAAATAGGCAAAGAAGAACTGAATAAACAGCGGCGAGCCACGGAAAAGGAAGATGAACCACGCGCTGGCCTTTCGCAGCACGGGGTTCTTGGATGCTTTGCCCAAGGCAACGGCGGTGGCAAGAAAGAACCCCGAACACAATGCCAGAACGCCGAAGTAGATGTTCCAGATCATCCCAGACCCGATCAGCGTGAACTGCTGGCACAGCGTATATCCTTCCCTCGGAAGCAGGCGTTCGCCAATCCCGATGGAGCGCAGGCCGTAATCGGCGACGGTTTCCCAGCAACTCATGCCGCTTTCCTCTGCGCGTCGCCAGCCAAGGTGGCCTGCCCATGGGTCAGTTTGCGCATCACCTTGTCGAGCACGATTTCCGAAATCCGGGTGAACAGCAGGTAAAACACCAGCAGGGCTAGGAAGTACCACATGCGCCAATCGCCATGCGGGTAGTCGGTGAAGCGGGCTGTTTTTGCGCCACCCAGTTCGCGGGCCCAGTAGACGATGTCTTCGACACCCAACAAAAACAGAAGCGGTGTCGCCTTGATCAGGACCATCCAGAGGTTCGACAGACCGGGTAGGGCGAAGACCCACATTTGCGGTACAAGGATACGCCAGAACACCTGTCGACGGGTCATGCCATAGGATTCTGCAGTTTCAAGTTGGTTGTGCGGAACGGCCCGCATCGCACCGTACAATACGTTGGCGGCGAACGCGCCAAAGACGATAGCGAAGGTCAAAACAGCGAGCATAAAGCCATAGGTTTCATGCACCCATTGCGGTGAATTGCCCAAAGGCAACTTGGCAATGTCGCAGACCACGAAGTCATTGCCCTGCCAAATGCTATCGGTCCAGTCTGGGCATTTGACCTCGTGGCGTATCCATTCGAACAACTGGTCAAGTGCGATCACGAAAAACAGGAAGAACGCGATGTCTGGGACACCGCGCACGACGGCGATATAGGCTTTGCCGAACCAACTCAGCGGTGCGAAATGCGACCGGGCGCTGGACGCTCCAAGAAAGCCAAAGGCCAAGGCGGTGGGCGCTGTGATTGCCAGAAGCAGAAGAACGGTAAACACCGACGTGTAGATCGCCATGTGTTTACCTGTAGTCAGGTAGCAGGCCATCCATGCGAGGTCGTCAAGCGACGCGGGATCGACACAAAAACTGAACATCTGGTCCCCTGAATGGCTTTGGATAGGACAAGTCTTGCACGTCCCGGCTGTGCTTGACAATTCGCGCATCGCGTAACGTCTTGAGTGGTTTCAGGAAAACCGTGGTCACGCGTAGGTCTTGGGCAGAAACGAGAAGGGGTCGCAGTTGCGACCCCTTCGCTTTTTGGGGTGCACGCGGATCAGAAGCCCGGTCCGATTTCCCATTTTGCAAGCAACGCGTTAAGCGTGCCGTCGTCTTTCATGGACTGGATCGCCGCGTTGAACTTGTCTTTCAGTTCGGTGTCGGATTCCCGGACGCCCATGCCAACGCCGCCACCGATCAGTTCTTGCTTGTCGAGCACAACAAGGTCGGCGTTTTCTTCTGCGATTGGGCGCAAGTAAGCGTCGTCCGCCAAAACAGCGTCAGCTTCGCCGCTGCGCACTGCTGCGATGGTTTCATCCGGGGTCGCGAATTCGACAAGAGTCGCACCGCTTGCGGCGATGAACGCCGCTTGGATGGTGTTCGCCTGCGCGGCGATCACGCCACCGTCAAAATCCACGTCTGTGCCGTCAAGGGCGAGGTAGGTGGACGGATCCGGCTGAGTGTAGTTCTGGGTAAAGTCGATCACTTCGTCACGTTCGTCGGTGATCGACATGCCCGCGATGATGGTGTCGTAGTTGCCCGACACGAGGTTGGGGATGATGCTGTCCCATTCGTTGGTGACCCATTCACAGGTCAGTTCAGCGCGGGCGCACAGTTCGTCACCCAATTCACGCTCGAATCCATCGACTTCGCCGGAATCGTTGATGAAGTTATACGGAGGGTAAGCGCCTTCGGTGCCCATGCGAACAACGGAGTGGCTGCCGGCAAACGCAACAGAGGCCGTAATGACCAATGCAGCTGTGCCGAGAAGGATGAATTTCATATTGGTTTCTCCCGGTTTTTGGTGGTTAATCGGCCATCGTGGAGGACAGAAATCCCCTCAAACGGTCCGATTTCGGTGCGCCGAACAGGTCGTCCGGCGCGCCTTCTTCCTCGATCAGACCTTGATGCAGGAACACGACGTGGTTGCTCACGTCGCGCGCCATTTTCATGTCATGGGTGACAATCAGCATGGTTCGGCCTTCAGAGGCGAGATCTTTGATTACTCTTACGACTTCCTGTTCCAACTCTGGATCGAGTGCCGAGGTTGGTTCGTCAAACAATAGCGCTTCCGGCTCCATACAAAGCGCACGGGCGATGGCCGCGCGCTGTTGCTGGCCGCCCGACAGCATGGCGGGGTAGACATCGCATTTGTCGCCGATGCCCACCTTGTCGAGATAGCCGCGCGCCGCCTTTTCCGCCTCGGCCCTGTCGCGTCCAAGGACTGTCACGGGCGCTTCCATCACGTTTTGCAGGATCGTCATGTGGGACCAGAGGTTGAACTGCTGGAACACCATCGACAGGTTCGTTCGAATGCGCAGCACCTGTTTCGCTTCCGCAGGATGCCGCCCCAGACCGCTGCCTTTCCAATGGACTGCTTCGCCCTTGAACAGGATATCCCCCTGTTGGCTGTCCTCGAGCAAGTTGGCACAGCGCAGAATGGTGGACTTGCCCGATCCTGATGATCCAATCAGCGACACCACGTCGCCGCGATGCGCGGTAATATCGACACCCTTGATGACTTCAAGGCTTCCGTACTGCTTGTGCAGGTTGCGTATTTCCAGAACGGGGGTGTCTGTCACAAAGGGCTCTGACGGGTTGGGTCAAGGATGCGACGCAGGATGACGCCAAAATGCGGGGTGATGCAATGTCGAAATCGACAATTCCTGCCGGGACCGCCGTTGTGACCCAGCGTCAGTCAGATCGGTGGCGCAGGAATGGGCTCTGCAAGGTAGGCTTGCACATCCAGAACGCAGAAGGTCATGTGGCCGCCCATCTGTTCAGGGTTTGCTGTTTTGAGCGCGGAGGTCGCAGCCGATAAGGCGCGGCGCAGTGGTTCGGGGTCCGTGCCTTGCGCGGCGATCATGGGCAAGCCGGGCGTTGGGCGCGTGGTACCAGCGGGCGTCACTTGCGCGGCGTTTGGATCGACCGCTTGCAGGATGCGCCATGTCACAGCGTCAAGGCAGGCGATGTCGGCACGACCTGCTGCAACGGCCGCAAGTGACGCGGCATGGGCACCGGTTTCGAGATACGTGGTGATCGACCTTAGGGCAGGGATGTCTTGTGCTGCGGCCCAGCCTGACTGGCTGTCGGCGCTGTTATACGCCAACGTCCGGGGTTGGCCCGAAAGTCCGGTGCAGGTGATGATCTGGGAATGGTAATTCGCAGCAGGTCCACCCAGCCCGAAATCCAGTGTGCCGATATACTGAACCTTGCCGTGCAGTTTGCTGCGAAATGGAAGACCGCAGGTCATGGACAGCGCGAGATCCGGTGACAGCCAGTGATCGTATAGATCGGTGGGCAGGTCTTCTGGCGGTGTAAGGTCCGGAAGCACCAGACCTTCTTTCTGCGCACAGCTCTGTACCACAGACCAGTATCCACGCCAGAGATCTGCGTTTTCGGCCCGCCAATACATCGGCAGGCTGGCGATCATGCCTTGGCAACGCGTTGCCGAGCCAGCGCACTGTCCCGGTCGTTGATCCCCAAAAGCTTGGCCACAAGACGCAACAGCGCGTCTTCCTCGGCCTCGCGCACGCCATCGGCCAAAACGACCTCCCACAGCGCCTCGATCACCGCGATGCGGTCTTCGTAGGGGACAGCCTCCTTGATGGCACCGGTAAAGCGGACAGTGTCGGGGGCTTCGGCCTCGAGCTCCTCGGCGTCGCCGCGCAGCTTGGACGCCTCAAACGGCGATAGGCCGTAGCGCGATGCGGCGATCCGGTCGATGCGGGTTTTCTCGCTCTCGTCGTAATCGCCATCGGTGCGGGCGACCCGCACCAGCAAGGCGGTTAGCGCAAGGCGCGCGTCGGTGTCAGGAAGCGGGGCGGGGTCGGGCGCAGTGAGGCGCTTAAGGAAATCAGCAAACATGGAGGGGGATATATGCCGCGCGCATCGGTTCGCCAATGGTTATCCGGAAAGTGCCACCACATCGTAGAGGATATCGTCCAGCGCGATGCCCCCCGGATCTGTGTTCTGGAGCGTCAGCGCGGTGATCCCTGTGGCACTGCGCCAAGCGAGGGAGATAACACCATGGGTCAGAGGTAGCGTGACCTGTGTGGTCTGGCCTGTGGCGTGGTGGAAGGTCAGCAACATGGTTCCCGGCGTAGGGCGTTGGCCAAGTGGGTCGGGGTATTCCGCGTGCAGGCGCAGGCCGATGGCGGTTTGCGGCGTGTCAAAGACCAGCGCGGCGCTGCCTTCGCCGCGACCTTGGGGCAAGTCCGCGCCCAAGGGGCCAACGGGAAAGAGGGCGTTTGATCCGAAACCTGTGTGGTGGGCGATGGCGAAGGTCTGGCCCGGTGCGCCGGGGATGGTGCGCAGCGGTTGGGTCGGTTTGCCGGTCAGTGCATCGAACCCGTCGGTGTCATGCGCGGTCTGCCCGTCAAGCCGTTCGCCGATGGTCAAACCCGGCGCGCGCCAGTGCTGGTCGATGCGGTGGCCGGGCTCAGGCGCAGGGGGCAAGGCGTCGAACCGTTCGATCCGGTGCGGCTGAAACAACAGGGTGTCATAGGGCACTGGGCGCAAATCGCCAGCAAGTGCAAGGCCAGGCAGGCAAATCAATGCGGCGCAGAGGCGGATCATGTCAGTTTGCGGAACGCGGCGGACAGTGGTTTCAGCCCGGCCTCCAACCCGAAGGGTGGGTTCACTACAAAGAGGCCCGATCCGACCATGCGATGTCCCTCGCGGGCCGGGGGGAAATGCACCTCGTGGGTCAACGCCTGCGCGTGGTCTGCCTGTAAAGCGCGCAGCATGGGGCGGTGCGCGCCAGAGGTGAGGATCGGATACCAGATCATCACCACACCGACATTCCATTTACGCAGGATCGCGGCCAGCCATTTCGGAATCTGGGTGTAGTCGGCTTTGATTTCGTAACTTGGATCCACCAACATCAGCCCCCGGCGTGGCGTGGGGGGGCAAAGGCTTTGTGCCAAGGCAAGGCCATCCTGCTGATAGACATGCGTATTCGGCGCGCGCAAATTGATGCGCAGGGCGGCGTATTCCTGCGGGTGCAGTTCGGCCAGATGCAGGCTGTCCTCGGGGTGCAACAAGGCTTGCGCGATGGCGGGGGAACCGGGGTATAGGCCGTCTGGTTGGGCCGTCAGCGCCTTGATGTACGGATGATCCTTGGCAAACCCATCGCGCAGCCGTGCGATGCCTTGCGCCGCTTCACCGGTTTTGACCGCTTCGGGCGCGCGTAGATCATAGCGCCCGCGCCCGGCATGGGTTTCGATATAGCTTAGCGGTTTGGGCTTTTGCGTCAGATAATCAAGCGCCAGCGCAAGGGCGGCGTGTTTGTGCACATCTGCGGCATTGCCCGCGTGATAGAGGTGTTGATAGGACAGCATGCGCCCGTGATAGGCCAGTTCGAAAGCGTCGGATAGGGGGCTTGGACCCCATCTAAAGGGTTGATCCCCGGTCCCGATCCATCAAACTGTGCGCGGCGGGTGACGAAACAGGAGAGCAGGCCATGGGTGTTTTCAGTCCGGTGCAACGCGTGGCCCAAAAGCTGAGCAACCGTATTCAGCGCCGTTTGACGAACCAGAGAATTCGCAACGGCGTGCGTCTGGTCCATGGGCCAGCCATGACGAAACTGGCCGAAACCGAAGTGGCGCTGGTTCTGGTCGGGCGGGATGTGGCGTATTTCCTTGACCATCACATTGCACATCACCGCAAAATGGGTGTGTCGCATATCGTGTATATCGACAACGGATCGACCGACGGGTCAATCGATATCGCGCGGCGCTGGCCCGACATCACCATTGCCACCTGTGATGCGAATTTCAAAGATCATGAAGGCCAGATCCGGTTTCTGGCCAACACGCTGTTTCTGGAAGGCGGGTGGCGTCTGGCGATTGATCCGGACGAGTTGCTGGACTACCCGAATTCTGACCACGTGCCCTTGCCGGAACTGGCGCGGCGCATGGCGGCGCGGGGGCACACGGCGCTGGTGGCGCAGATGCTGGACATGGTGTTCGACGGGCCTCTGACCGACGCGGGGGAGCTGCCCTATGCCGAGGCGGAAGCGCGGTTTGATTGGTACAACCTCGCTGACGTGACCAGACTGCCCTATCTGGGCTCGGACCTGCCGTGGGCGTGGTATCTGGAACAGAACAGGATCACTCATCCGGATATTCCGATTTTGCACGGCGGTTTGCGCAAAGCGGCGTTTGACGAGAAGTGCAGCCTGACCAAACATGCGCTGTTTCGCGTTGGGGATGGGGTTGTGCCGCATCCGCATCCGCATGTTACGACGGGTGTCCTGTGCACGGATTTCACGGCGGTGCTGAAACATTACAAGCTGGCGGGCGGCGTTGTGGCGCGCGATGCCAAGCTGGTCGCAGAGAACCGCGTGTGGCATCCGGAGTCGCAGCAACGTTTGGCGCGTCTGGCGGAGGAAGACATGAACCTCGCCACGTTTTGCGACCACCACAGCCCAACTGTAGAGCGTTTGATCGACCAAGAGTTCTTGCACATCACGGATGCCGCGCGCGAGATGCTGGACTAAAGGGCGTCGGCCGGGGGCGGTGGGCGGTGTGTGCGAGCACGCACCCTACGACTACGACAATAAGAGTGACACCCGGCGCGAATAGCACCGCAGGTGCCGCGCCATCGCCAGACCGCTCGGACGGGCTGGCGATTTGACAGGTCTAGGCGCTACGTTCGTTTTGCGCGCGGGAGTGGCTGGAATAAAGCGCTGTCGTTCCACGGGAGGATCGCCATCCCGCGGTCTGGCGATGGATGCGTTGATTAGAGCTTTGTGACCGAATTGAAGAAAGGTGTCGTCTTTAGAAGTTTCCCTATTTGGACAGAAATCTAATTTCGTGTTTCCCGATAATTTCAGGAAATCTCTCTTGGAGAAAGCCGTCAGTCGCTTCGCAAAGACTAACTAGGCGAGAGTAATGCAAACAGTGCAAATCTGACGGTTGTTGGCTTTCGTTGTATGAGAACATATAGCGCCATCGTGTGTAATCGCTTGAATAATGGTCCAACACTTCCCAGAGATTTGATGGTCTTTTGTCAGTTGGCATAGGGCCGTCTGAGACCTTGATCCAAACTTCTCCATTGCTCAGGTTTTTGTATTTTTTCTCAAATATATAGTCCGTATTTTTGCATAGCTTTTCTCTTTCAGCTCTTGGGATATTTTGCAGCAGCGTTGAGAGTTTATGCGAATTTGGTGGATTTTGATTGGTCAGTGCCACCAGTAAAGACTTTAAATATAGTTCACTAGAAAACGCTAGATTGGACGCGCAAAAAAACAACCTCATGAATAGGGGCTATGAAACCCTGTTGCGCAGGCCACTTTCGGTAAATTCGTCGCACGCTATGGACCGTAAATCGCGCCGTCGCTACCGCGACTGCCCAATTCCATTGCCCAATCGAACCCATCTCTGTTTAAACCAACCTCGACACATCCTTAGCCGCTCGGACAAAATCCTTGAACAACGGATGTGGGTCAAAGGGTTTCGATTTCAGTTCCGGGTGGAACTGGACGCCGATGAACCACGGGTGGTCGGGCCATTCGACGATTTCAGGCAGGCGGCCGTCGGGGCTCATGCCCGAAAAACACAGGCCGCCTTCCTCAAGCGCCTTGCGGTACTTGATGTCGACCTCGTAGCGGTGGCGGTGGCGTTCGTCGATGGTGGTGGTGCCATAGACCTTCGCCACTTTTGACCCTTCGGCCAGCACCGCGTCATAGGCGCCAAGGCGCATGGTGCCACCCTTGTCGTCGGCCACGCTGCGGTTGACGGTCTGGTTGCCCTGCACCCATTCCTTGAGGTGGTACACCACGGGGGTAAAGCGCTTTTTCCCTGCCTCGTGGTCAAACTCCTCGGACCCGGCATCGGGCAGTTTGGCGACATTGCGGGCGGCTTCGATCACCGCCATTTGCATGCCAAGGCAGATGCCCAGATAGGGGACGTTGTGTTCGCGGGCGAACTGCGCCGCTTTGATCTTGCCCTCAGTGCCGCGTTCGCCAAAGCCGCCGGGCACAAGGATGGCATGGAACCCTTCAAGGTGGGGGGCTGGGTCTTCACGTTCGAAGATCTCGGCATCAACCCATTCGACGTTGACTTTGACGCGGTTGGCCATGCCGCCGTGAGTAAGCGCCTCGGCAATGGATTTGTAGGCATCCTCAAGCTGAACGTATTTGCCTACGATGGCGACTTTGACCTCGCCCTCGGGGTTGTAAATGCGGTCGGCGACGTCTTCCCAAATTTCAAGATTGGGTTTGGGGGCAGGTGTAATCTGGAAAGCGTCCAGTACCGCTTGGTCTAAACCTTCGCGGTGATAGGCCAATGGAGCTTCGTAGATCGACTTGAGGTCTTGTGCTGCGATCACGCTGTCGGGGCGCACGTTACAGAACAGCGCCAGCTTTTCGCGTTCCTTGGCAGGGATTGGTCCCTCGGATCGGCAAACAAGGATGTCAGGAGCCAAACCGATAGAGCGGAGTTCCTTGACAGAGTGCTGTGTCGGTTTGGTCTTAAGCTCGCCAGACGCCTTGATGTAGGGCAGCAACGTCAGGTGCATGAAGATGCACTGGCCGCGCGGTTTGTCCTGGGAAAACTGGCGGATGGCCTCGAAAAAGGGCAGGCCTTCGATATCGCCCACCGTGCCGCCGATTTCGCAGAGCATGAAATCCACCTCGTCTTCGCCGATCGAGATGAAGTCTTTGATTTCATTGGTGACATGCGGGATCACCTGGATCGTTTTGCCAAGGTAGTCGCCCCGGCGTTCCTTCTCGAGCACGTTTGTGTAGATGCGTCCCGATGAGATGCTGTCGGTCTTGCGGGCAGGCACGCCTGTGAAGCGTTCGTAATGGCCAAGGTCAAGGTCGGTTTCCGCGCCATCGTCGGTGACGAACACCTCGCCATGTTCAAAGGGCGACATCGTGCCGGGATCGACGTTCAGGTATGGATCAAGCTTGCGCAGGCGCACCGAAAATCCACGCGCTTGCAGCAATGCGCCCAGAGCAGCCGAGGCAAGGCCTTTGCCGAGGGAGGACACCACGCCGCCGGTGATGAAGATAAAGCGTGCCATGTGTGGAAACCTCCCGCGAAGTGCTGCAAATCATGCAATCTGCGCAGCCTTCGGTGCACAGCATCACGGGATTTGACCGGTAGAGGATTCGGCGACAAAACGCAAGGCCGAACCCCAAGATGATGTTACGTCAGATTGGCGCGCCTCAAGGGATGGTGGACCTGTGGCGCAAAGAAAAACGCGCGGCTGGGTCAAGCCGCGCGTTGGTTCGGGGCCGGTGCCGGTTTAGTCGGCGCGCGGCAGAAGTGGTGCGTTTGGATCAACCGACGACGGCGGCGGCAAAAGACCATCTGCGTCAAGCGTGTTGCCATCGGTTTCTTCTGTTTCCGCATCGCCGCCAGTGGTCAGGCGGTCCATGATCGAACTGCCCGAAGCGTTCTGCGCTGCGATAACTGTCAGCGTCAGCGAGGTGCAGATAAACGCGATGGCCAGAATCCAGGTCAGTTTGCCAAGGCCGGTGGCCGCGCTGCGCGTGCTGACCGCGCCACCGCCGCCGCCGCCCATGGCGCCAAGCCCACCGCCGTCTGAGCGCTGCAGCAGCACGACGCCAATCAGCGCGAGCGCAAGGAGGAGGTGGATGATGAGAACGACGTTTTCCATGGCTGTCCCGGATCTCTTCGTGAATGGGGGGTATCTAAGGGCAAGTTCGGTGTGGTGCAACCCGTGATGGGGGATCTGTTTGTGCGCAGACGCGCGCCTGTTTGTCTCGGCGTCGGCCTTGCGGCCTATGCCTTGGATCGGGCTGTGTGTTCGCGGTGTCGCGCTCGCGAATCGTGCGCTTCTTGGGGCGCGCTACGTTTGCATATTTGGAAAAAGAAGAAGCGGCTATTCTTCGACATCGTCCACATCGGCTTGACCCGAGAGTTTGCGGCGCACGATTGACCAGCTAAGGCCAATGCCCAGCACCAGTGACAGTGCGAAGATTCCGATCCAGACGGTCAGGGTGCGGTTCTGTAGGTCAAGAACGCCGAAGTCGAACGCTACCCAAAGAAGTGCCCCCACCAATGCGAGGATCAGGATCATCCCGAACGGGCCGATGGAGCGCAGCGTGGCGCGCAGATAGATGATGTAGCCCACCAGAAGCACCAGCCCTGCAAGCACGGTAATCGACAATTGCTCTTGTCCGTTGGTCATTGCCCACTGGGTGAAGTTGTAAGACGTCGGGTTGTAGGTTGCAGCGACAAGGACAAGGGCAAAGAGCCAACGCAGAAGAAATCCCATGATCATTTTGCCTTTCATCATCGCAGGTGTGGCTTGATCGCCCATTGCGGGGCGGGCTGTCCAGAGGGCTGTGCACAAGGCTGCGATCCCTGTGGCAAACGGGCAGTTTCCGGGTCTTTCTGAAGGGCGCATGGTGAAATGTCGCGCAGATGGTTCGGAAAACCGGTTCCCCCCGCCGGGATTGCACACTATACGGGCGCGGGTTTGACGGATGGAACTCCAGCAAAGGTCTGAAGACATGGCGAATGTGGTGGTCGTGGGTGCCCAGTGGGGCGACGAGGGCAAAGGCAAGATCGTGGATTGGCTCTCGGAGCGGGCGGATGTGATCTGCCGCTTCCAGGGGGGGCATAATGCCGGTCACACGCTGGTGATTGATGGCAAGGTCTACAAGCTGCACGCGCTGCCGTCCGGCGTGGTGCGGGGGGGCAAGCTGTCGGTGATCGGCAATGGTGTCGTGCTGGACCCGTGGCACCTGATGAAAGAGATCGCGACGATCCGCGCTCAGGGTGTCGAAATCACGCCAGAGACGTTGATGATTGCCGAGAACACGCCGCTGATCCTGCCGATTCATGGCGAACTGGACCGGGCGCGCGAAGAAGCGGCCAGCAAGGGCACCAAGATTGGCACCACTGGTCGCGGTATCGGCCCGGCTTATGAAGACAAGGTGGGACGGAGGTCTGTTCGCGTGGCTGATCTGGCGGACCGCGCAACGCTTGAGGCGCGGGTTGATCGCGCGCTCCAGCATCACGACCCACTTCGCAAGGGGCTGGGTTTCGAACCGGTGGATCGCGATGCGCTGCTGGCGCAACTGACCGAGATCGCGGATCAAATCCTGCCTTTTGCAGCACCCGTTTGGAAAGTGCTCAACGAGAAACGCAAAGCGGGTAAGCGAATCCTGTTCGAAGGGGCGCAGGGTGCGCTGCTTGATATCGACTTCGGCACCTATCCGTTTGTGACGTCGTCCAACGTGATTGCCGGGCAGGCGGCGACGGGTGTCGGCCTTGGGCCGGGCGCGATTGATTACGTGCTTGGCATTGTCAAAGCCTATACGACCCGTGTGGGCGAGGGTCCGTTCCCGACCGAATTGGGAGATGCAGATGGGCAGCGCCTTGGCGAACGCGGGCACGAGTTCGGAACCACCACCGGGCGCAAGCGGCGCTGCGGCTGGTTCGACGCCTGCCTCGTGCGTCAGACCTGTGCAACCAGCGGCGTGAATGGCATTTCCCTGACCAAACTGGATGTGCTTGACGGGTTTGAGACGCTGAAGATCTGCGTCGGTTACGAACTGGATGGTCAGCGCTATGACTACCTGCCAACGGCTGCCGAAGAGCAGGCGCGCTGTACGCCGATCTATGAAGAGATGCCGGGCTGGTCGGAATCGACCGAAGGCGCGCGGTCCTGGGTCGATCTGCCAGGAGAAGCGATCAAGTACGTTCGCCGGATCGAAGAATTGATCGAATGCCCGGTCGCCCTACTTTCCACATCACCCGAACGGGAGGACACGATCCTCGTGACCGACCCATTCGCTGATTGATCGAAAGGAGGCGTGCATGGCGCTAAGCTATAAGGCAAGGAAACGCTGGTCTCTGGTTGTTTTGCTGGTCGGTATGCCCGCCTATGTGATTGCCTGCGTGACCGTGATCAACTGGCTGGAAAGACCATCGTTCGTTGTAGAGCTTCTGGTCTATGTGGCGCTGGGTGTGCTTTGGGCGTTTCCGTTCAAATTCGTGTTTAAGGGGATCGGGCAGGCGGACCCGGATAATGGTGACACCTAGCGTGCAGCCACGCAGACCTTTCTCGGGGGGGCGGGATGTGAACGCGACTTCAGGGGTGACCCTTGTTTTGGGCAGTGCGCCGGATGTGTTGCAGTGCCGTGACTGGCCCCGGACGGGGTTTGATATGGTGGTCGCCATCAACAATGCATGGCGAGTACGCGACGATTGGGATTACCTTGTCGCACCTGACGATTTTCCTGAGGAAAAGCATCCTAAAGAGACGTCGCCGATCCAGCGCGTGATCGGGTCCGATATCTATGTCCCCGCGAACAATCAATTCGGGGGTATTCTTTATGCCGGTGGGACCATGGCGTTTACTGCCGGATATTGGGCGCTTTGGGCATTGCGGCCACGTGTTTTGGCCTTTCTGGGTTGTGACATGATCTACCCGTCACAAACAGCATCGCATTTCTATGGTCAGGGCCATGCCGACCCCTTGCGCGACGACATCAGCTTGCGCAGCCTCGAGGCCAAGTCGAGTCGACTGATGCTTCATGCGGCGCGCATGGGCTGTGCCTGTGTCCGGCTATCTGATGGACCAAGTCGTTTGGTCTTTCCGTCAGTTGCCAGATCGAAACTTGCAAATATCGCGCAGCCATCGGCAAAGCCGGGCGGGCGGAGTTTCGATGCGGCGACCGCGCTGGAAGCAACGCTTGGATATTTCGTTCCGACCGGGCGCTATTGGCAAGAGACCGCCAGATTTGACGTGGCAAAGATTGATGCCGTCGATGCAGCGTGGTTGAACGCTTTGTCGGAGTGGGAAGGCTATCGCTCTGGGAAAGCCAAAACGGCTGGGCCAATCACGGGTTAAAAAGAAATGGGGGCCCGTAGGCCCCCAAGTTCTTTATCCTGCGGCACGCTCATCCGGCTTGAAACCGATGCTGTCTGAAGCAGCAAAGCGGCCACCACCCTTTTTCTCGATCTTGCCTTCACGCAAAAGCTGGCCAAAGCTGCGCAGACGGTCTTCGCGCGAACTGGCTTCGCCCTCTGCCTGTAGCAGCTTGGTCATCAGCTGCGGGCGCGAGAACTGGTCACGACCTTCGACAAACGACATGTAGGCGGCTGCTGCTTCCAGAAGTTCGGGCAGCGTGTGCGCGCCTTGGCTTTCTGCGAATTCAGCAAAGCCCGCGTCGTCGCCCGTTGTCGTATCAGTCGTGCCAACTGGTTCAACGTTGCGCGTCACGCGACGGGGGCGAACCGGTGCCACGTCCTTCATGTCACCTTCCGTATCGACCCGCTGTTCTGCCACTAGTTTGAGTGGTGCCGGGCGAACCGGGGCGGGGCGGGCAGAGCGTGTTTCCGTGACCTTAGGGCGGCGCGGACGTACGGCATCGGCCAGATCTTCGCGATAAGGCACTTCTTCGTCGACGGTTTTCTTGCCGAATCCAAGGATACGGTCCGCCTTGGTGGCCGCAACGGCGGCGCGCAGGTGCGCGATGGCGCTGCGACGGCGATTGCCTTCGGGTTCTTCCATTTCCGTGTCGGTCTTGCCGACCAAGCGTTCAACGGATTCGCCGTCTTCTTCAATCGAGGTGTCGGTCAGCATCGCGCGGCCGGGGCTGGTCAGTTTGACTGCCTTGCGGATGCTTTTGTGCGCCTCTTTCTCGTCGGCTTCCGAAAGGATCACGTCTTGGTCGTCATCGTCATCGTCATGGTCGTCGTCGAAGCTCCAATCGTCATCTTCGTCGATTTCAGCATGCAGATCGGCCAATTCGCGCGCCAGTTCCGCCTCTTGCTCGGGGGTCAGAGAGCTGTCTTCGAGACCGGGAATGGATTTGGCGACAGCGACAGGCGCGACTTCGTCCTCATCATCGTATTCTTCTAGCTGACCAGCAGCGAGGGCGGCTTCGACCTCGGCGCGTTTTGCTTTTGTGACACGGGCAACAAGTGGCTGAGGCGCATCTTTGGCTGCCGTATCGTCATTTTCGACCACTGCGTCTTCGAGAACCAGCGGCGCTTCGTCTTCATCTTCCTCATCGTCGGCGAAGAGTTCGTCATCGTCTGTGTTGTCGTCGTCGTCGTCGGAGAAGAGTTTGTCATCCTCCGAGTCGTCTTCTTCGGAGGTCAGGACATGATCATCTTCGTCTTCCTTGTCCTGCTCGGCCACAAGGTTCAACGCGTCCTCTGCGGTTTCCATTTCGTCCGCAACGCCTGCCGTTTCGGTCGGTCGGGCGGCGGCTTGTGCTTCAAGTTCGGCGATTTTGGCGCGCAGGATTTCAAGTTCGCTGCGGGCGTCTGCCTCGGCCTCGACTTGCTGTTCGGCAACCAAAGCGTCGTCTTCGTCTTCGTCGTCGAAATCCATCTCGGGTAGGATCGCGTCTTCGTCCTCTTCCTCTGTCGCATCAAGCTGATCGGAGACGGCGGCGGCAATGGTGTCGGCGAAAATATTATCGTCAAGCGCCGTCATCTCTTGGGGTTCGATGGCATCGTTCTCAGTGTCACCATCACCATCTGGGCCGGACATGGCGTGTTCGTCTTCGATGTATTCCGGGGTGGTTTGCGCCTTGGAGGCCACGACAGCGCGGATGCGCTGAAGTTTGTCCGCCACGCTGTCCGTGACAACCGGTGCAGCATCCGAGATGATTTCGGCTTGTGTAGACGATGCCACTTCGGCGCGGGCATGCTGATCGGCAAGCTCATCTTGTTCGGCAATCAAATCGTCGATGCTCGACTCGTCGTTGAACTCTTCCAGATCAAGCACATCGTCTGCGCTGAAGGACACAGGTTGTGCTTCTTCAGTGTCGACCGGCACATCGGATAGATCGACATTAGAAAAGTCGATGGCAATTTCGTCAGACCCTGCTTCGTCTGACATGTCGAGGCCTGACAGATCGACGTCGGCCGTTTCAATGTCCGCGCCATCGTCATCCGAGTTATCATCTTGCGATGTCGAGGGGGCAAAGGCCTGCGCCTCTGCCGTTTGGGCCGCGACAGCCAGTGCAGTGGCAGCCACTCCAGCTGTCGCGTCCTCAAGGGCTGCGTTCTTCGATGATTGCGGCGCGACATCCCCTCGCGGCGGCTCAGCATCATCAGAAGCCCGCAGAACCAAGTTACCTTTTTCAAAGCGGGCTTCGACCCGGCGTTCGATCTCGCGTTCCGCGATCCGTGCCAGCATTTCAGCATCCGGGGTTGGTGGTTCGGCACCAAAATATCGGTCATCCTGAGCAAGATCGCGGAAATATTCCGCAATCGCCTTCATTGTGTCGAAGGAGTTGTCGAACCCTTCGAGGGTACATGAGAAGGTCCCGTAGGATACCGTGAGTATCTTGTTTGAACTCACCATAATATCACCCGCTTTCCAAACTTCTGCGAAGGACTTGCTAACATGTTTACCAAGACCAAAGCGCATCGAATCTGTGCCCGTTACGGTATCATTTCATGTCCTGATTGTGATCTGTTTCAGCATTCGTCATTAATTGGACATGAATGACCCCATTGTTGTTTCACAGGAACCAATCCTGCTTGTCGGTGGCGCGCATGGAGACAATGCGCAGCTATTGTCCTTATTGGACGAAGTCTCGACCGTGGTTGCCGCAGACAGCGGTGCCGACTGGGTAAGGGCAGTTGGGCGTCTGCCGGATGCCTTAATAGGTGATCTTGATTCGGTATCCGAGGCGACACGCGAAGCCATGCCATCCGGGGCTGTGCACTGGATCGCTGAACAGGACAGCACCGATTTCGACAAAGCGATCCGGTCAATTTCCGCGCCTTTGATTGTCGGCATCGGCTTTCTGGGTGGGCAGGTGGATCATCTTCTGTCGGCAATGACGGTACTGTCACGCTATCCCGACCGGGCCATTGTTCTTGTCGGAAGGAAAGACGTGGTGGCGCATCTGCCGACCCGTATCGACCTTCCGCTGCAACGGGGCACGCGGGTGTCGCTTTATCCGATGCGCCCGGTGTGTGGCACATCCAAGGGTCTGCATTGGCCGATTGATGGGTTGACGTTGTCACCTGATAAACGGGTCGGAACGTCGAACAAAGCTGATGGACCAGTGTCGCTAAAGATCGAGGGGCCGGGGCTTCTTATTATTCTGCCGGTGTCTGAACGGCGTGGCTTGCAACAGTCTCTGATGCGGGCCGGCGGCTTATGGCCTGCTCTCTGAATACGATATACAGCCCCGAGGCGATCACGATGGCGATTCCGGCGGATGCCATGGTGTTGGGCAGATCCCCGAACACTGCAAAGCCGATGATCGTGGCGATGGGAATCTCAAGATACTGCATCGGCGCCAACGTCGCTGAGGGCGCGTAGCGTAGAGACCATGTCATTAGCAGATGAGCGAGCGTGCCAGACAGGCCAATAGCCACCAAAAGACCCCATGTGCCTGCCGGGAGCAGGTTTTCCCATGCAAGGATCGGTGCGGTCTGCGCTGGGATCAGAAAAATCACCGGCGTCATTAGCACAATTGCCATCACGCCTGACACGGCCTGCAACCCAATCGGGTCTGTCTCTTTGGCGATCTTGCGTGTCACCAGCATGAACAGGGCAAAGTTGATCGCTACGCCCATTGGCAACAAGGCGGGCCAGCCGACCTCTTGGAACGACGGCTGAATAACCAGCAGCGTTCCAGCAAAACCAACTGCACAAGCAATCATCCGGCGGATGCCCACCTCTTCACCCAAAACATAATGCCCAAGCAGAAGCATGATGAAGGGCATGACAAAGGCAATCGCGATCGCATCGGCCAGCGGTAAGTAATAAAGCGCTGACACCATCATGCCGATGCCGACAATGTGCATTACAGTCCTTAACAACGTCAGCCACGCAACCCGGCGGGACATGCGCCACACGCGTCCGGTTGCTGCGATGATTGGGATCAACACAATCGCCTGAATGCCAAAACGGACCAGCAGCAACTGACCAAGTGCGACTTTGTCAGACAGAATTTTGGCCAGCGCGTCTCCCATCGGAGCTACGACGCAGAATCCGAGCATGAGCGCGATTCCGAGGGTGGGGCGATCTTGTGTCATACGAAACGCTACCCTTGGTTGAGTTTGCGTGTCAACGCTCTCCTTTGGTGCATCAAGAGCTTGGCGAAACCTTAGTCTTTTAAGGGCGGATGCGGCAATTAACAGTTGGGGATGTTCACTGCCAACCCACCCAAAGATGTCTCTTTGTACTTCTCATGCATGTCCGCACCGGTCTGGCGCATGGTCTCAATGGCCGAATCAAGCGGCACGAAATGGGTGCCATCACCGCGCAGCGCGAGGCTGGCCGCGGACACCGCCTTGATCGCCCCAAGCCCGTTGCGTTCGATGCACGGCACCTGCACCAGCCCTTTGACTGGATCGCAGGTCATGCCCAGGTGATGCTCCAGTGCGATTTCTGCGGCGTTCTCGATCTGCATCGGTGTGCCACCCAGAACGGCACATAACCCGGCGGCGGCCATTGCACTGGCGCTGCCCACTTCAGCCTGACACCCGGCCTCGGCCCCGCTGATCGAGGCGTTGAACTTGACCAGGCCGCCGATGGCGGCGGCGGTCAGCAGAAATTCTGGCACACGTGATGTCGTCGCGCCGGGTACATGGTCGAGGTAATAGCGGATTGTCGCGGGTACAACGCCCGCCGCGCCATTGGTGGGCGCGGTCACGACCTGTCCTCCGGCGGCGTTTTCCTCGTTCACCGCCATTGCGTAGACACTCATCCAGTCGTTGATCGTGTGCGGCGGGCTCAGGTTCATTCCCCGTTCGGCGAGAAGTTTTTCATGGATGCCTTTCGCGCGGCGTTTGACGTTCAAGCCTCCCGGCAGGATGCCATCATTTTCAAGCCCCCGGTCGATACAGTCATTCATCACCTGCCACAGACGGCGTATGCCCGCGTCAAGATCGCTGACCGACCGGCGCGACAGTTCATTGGCACGTTTCATCTCGGCGATGCTAAGGCCCGAGGCTTTGGCCATGTCCAGCATTTCAGCTGCGGATTTGAACGGGTGCGGCACGGGTGCACCGTCATCTGTGTCCTTGCCTGCGTCCAGTTCAGCTTGGGTCATGACGAAACCACCGCCGATCGAGAAGTATGTCTCCTGCAGGATCACGTCGCCCTGCGGGTCCGTGGCGCTAAGGATCATACCATTGGCATGGCCGGGTAGATTGGGTCCGAAATCAAAGTGCAGATCACTTTCCGGATCGAACCGCAGCGCGGGCAGCCCGTCGGGTGTGACGGTCTTTGTCGTTTTGATCTTAGCCAAAGTGGCATCGGCCTTGTTCCTGTCATAGGTTTCGGGAACAAAACCGGCGAGGCCAAGAATGGTGGCGCGGTCGGTGGCATGGCCAACCCCGGTAAAGGCCAGCGACCCGTGCAAGGAAGCCTTGACCCCGGCCACGGAAAAGGGCGCTTTACGCAATCGGTCAAGGAACCGCGCGGCGGCGACCATTGGACCCATCGTGTGTGACGAGGACGGTCCGATCCCGACCTTGAACATGTCAAAGACAGACAGAAACATGGTTAAAGCGCGCTCCCTTCAGGTGGCGTGGCTGGTTGTGGATTGGAAAAGGGTGTTGGACCCAGTCCTTCTGCCTTGGCGGCAGCACGTGCACTGTCGCGTGCCTCGACCTTTTGGGCAAGGGCCTGCAGATTTGGCCACCGTGAAAGGTCAAACCACTGACGGTCCGCCGCTACAGGGTAGAGGGCGGGCCAGCGTAGTAAGACGGCAAGGTAAAGATCGCAGATCGAAAAGTTGCCTAAGGTGTTTCCATCCCTAGCGTCCAGCAAGTCCAGATGTACGCTCAGACTATTCTGTATCCGTGAACTGACTGCGAACTGGGTCGTAGGATCGGGTCCCACAAGCAATGACGGATAGAACAATGAACGCATTTCCGCATGGACGGTGTTCGACAAGAAAAACAACCAGCTTAGGAATGGACCGCGCTTTGGGTCGTTTGCACCGGGCGAAAGCTGTGCCGCATCGCGATGACGATCAGCAAGCCAGAGACAAATCGCGGCGGTTTCAAAGATCGGTCCATCAGGCGTTTCAAGGGCCGGGATGCGGCCAACTGGGTTGACGTTTTTGTAGGCCTTACTGTGCTGCGCCCCAATGCTTCGATCCACCAATTCAGTGCGGTAAGGCAGACGCAATTCCTCAAGCACCAGTCGGACGACCAGTGACGCGTTGTCTGGGGCGTAATGCAGAACATAAGACATGATTTGGATGTAGCGCGGACTGAGCCATGCGAAAGCTGCGAAAGCGGCGCGTGAAAGCGAAAAAACGATGCTCTTAACCGCGCCTTTACGCGGAGCAGGCAAAGTGTTGGCACATTTTCTGCATGGGATCAGTAGACGTTTAGCGAAAGGGATTCTGATGACATTCAATCTGAACCGACTTGCCTGGATTATCACTGTGCTCACGATCGTCATTTGGGCATTCCTACCACGCATGGCGATGGCCTATCCGGTGACGTTCCCCAAGATCCCTGAAGTGGACACACTGCCCTTGCCGCCAGCGCCGATCAGTGAATTGGCCGAACAGGATCGCTAAGCGGGCAGTTGCACATTTTGTCCGCTGACTGCCGATTGCGCACATCCACCACTGAAACCAAGTGAATTCGGTCTCGCCCCGCGCTTCGTGACGTCCTATACGTTAGTAACGTCTGCCCAAGGAGCCACCCATGACCGGAGAATTGTCGCCTATCGACAAAGCCAAGTTCGTCGCAGCCAAGCGCGCGGCTGACATGGTTGAGAACGGCATGCGCGTGGGGCTTGGAACCGGATCAACTGCAGCTTGGCTTGTACGTCATCTTGGTGACCGCGTCCGCGACGAAGGTCTGCGCATCAAAGGCGTCCCCACGTCCGCCCGCACGGCGCAGTTGGCCCGTCAGGTTGGGATCGAAGTGATCACGCTGGACGAGGCGGGCACGCTCAACATCACGATTGATGGAGCCGATGAATTTGACCGCGACCTGAACCTGATCAAGGGCGGTGGCGGCGCGTTGCTGCGTGAAAAGATTGTCGCTGCTGCCAGCGAAGAGGTGGTTGTCATAGCAGACGCTGCTAAAGAAGTCGGTACGCTTGGCGCGTTCCCACTGCCGATTGAAGTGATCCCATTCGGTTGGACCACAACCCAGATGCTTGTCGAAGAACTGCTGGTCTCAGCTGATGTGATGGGTCGACGCATCACCCTGCGCATGAACAACGGAAAGCCCTTTGTCACAGATGAAGGCAATCACATCCTTGATTTGCACCTAAGCCGGATTGGCAATGCCCGCCAGTTGGCTATGGCGCTGAATCAGATGCCCGGCGTTGTCGAGAACGGGTTGTTTGTTGATCTCTGCGACAAGGTCATCATCGGCTATAGCGATGGTCGCGTCGAAACCCGCGATATCAACGAAGGCACGGTCAGCGAAGATCGCATCGACTTTGTCGAGAACGACAACCTGTTCTCGGACATCTGATCGCTGCGACGTCTGCTTTAGTGAACCGATAACCCGTGCACGGCTTGGGTGCCGACCAATGCAGGTCGGCGCAGGGCCAGCAGATGTTCCGCTTCTTTGTCCTTGCCCTGTTTCAGCAATGCGCTCAGTAGCGCGAATTCCAGCAGATCGCGCTGGGCGCGGCTGCCGCCTAATCGCGCGTGATCGCCCATTGCGCCAATCAACAGGGATGTGGCCTCGGACCAGTTCTGATGCGCCAACGCGCGAAACGCTTCTGCCAAAGGGGTGACCACGTCACCTGTGATTGGGTTCGGCGCGGAAATGATCTGCATCAGCGCGTCCCCATCCCCCGCCATCGCATGTGCCAGCGCGGCATGGATGTCGATAAACCCGATCCCGGTCTTTGGGAAAAAACGACGCGCATAAGCGCTGATCTCGTGCCAACGGTCCTGCTGCACCGTCACCCCGGCAAGTTCTGCGCGAAACAGAAGGGATGCTGCATCAGTCAGCACATTGATCGGCATGCTTTGTGATACATCCGGCGGGATGTCGGTCTCAAGCCGATGCCACATCGTTTGTGTGTCACCCTGTTCGAGCGCCCACAGGGCGGCATGCCACGACAGATGGCCATGCAGATATCCCGCCCGGTCATAGGGTTTGAGCCACTCGGTAAGGTAGAACACACCAAGGTCGATATCGCCGGTTTCGTAGTAGATGTGGCTGCGCACATGCGCACCATTGGCGTTACGCGGGTTCAGCGCCAGCGCGCGCTCTATGTAAATGTCGGCCTCGTCCAGATTGCCGGTCTCGCACAGCGCAAAGGCGTATTGGCTCAGGCACCACCAATCCTCGCCGTAGTGCGGCAGCAGCTTGGCCATATAGGCCAGGGTTTCCGCTTCACGCCCGGGCTTGCCGGAAAATCCGATCAGTCCAAACACGGACGAGCAGGTCTGCGCCAGCAGCGCGTCGCGGGGATAGTTGTCCACATGCGCGCGGATCACGGGATAGGCTTGTGCCGTTTGCCCCGCCAAAAGAAGGTTGAACGCCTCAATATGGCTGACCTCGCGCGCGGTGCGGGGGCCTTTCGCGCCCTGTGCCGCCGCCATGGCCGTCTTGGCCTCGGGCATTTTGCCTTCATATTGCAGACCTCGGGCCAGACCGACATGGGCCAAGGCAAACTCGGGATCATGGTCGATGGCATTTTGGAAACTGTCAGAGATACCCGGCTGCCCGGCCAACAGCAGGTCGGTTGCGGCGATATAGTGGTCGCGGGCCGCATCGGACTGCGTTGAAATCGAATTGCCGTATCGATCTTGTTTCATCGCCAATCCCCCGTTTACAGGCAGAATAGGCGAAAAACGGGAATTCGACAACGTGGGCGTGACGTTCTGTGAGCATCCCACTCTGGTCTTCCCCGTCTCCATATGAAATATCTTTGCGCGTCCATGAGAAGGAGCCGACCATGAGCGCATTTGACTACGATCTTTTTGTGATTGGTGGCGGCTCTGGCGGTGTACGCGCGGCGCGTGTCGCTGCGGGCGAGGCAGGGGCCAAGGTCGCACTGGCCGAAGAAGACCGCTATGGCGGTACCTGCGTGATCCGGGGCTGTGTGCCCAAAAAGCTGATGGTCTTCGCAAGTGGCTACGGCGGCATGGTCGAAGAGGCTACGCATTACGGCTGGGATATGTTGAATCGCGGCTTTGACTGGCAGACCTTTTCTGGCCACCTGAACAATGAATTGGACCGGCTTGAAGGGGTGTATCGCAAGCTGCTCGCCGGGTCTGGCGTGACCACGTATGATGCCCGCGCACGGTTGAAAGACCCGCATACGGTCGAACTGTCCACCGGTGAGACTTTTACCGCCAAGCATATTCTAGTCGCCACAGGCGGGCGTCCGGTGCGGCCCGACTTGCCTAACGCGCATTTGGGAATTGTGTCGGACGATATTTTCCACCTCGAAAAGTTGCCGAAATCCATCCTGATCATCGGCGGTGGTTATATCGCCTGCGAATTCGCCTGTATTCTCGCTGGACTGGGTGTTGAGGTGACGCAGTATTATCGCGGCGCACAGATCCTGCGGGGGTTCGACGACGAAGCGCGGGGCCTGATCGCGGAATCCATGGGCGAATTGGGGGTCGATCTGCATACCGGAACCAACATTGTTGAAATGGGGTGCTATCGCGGCGAAGAAGACGATGATGGCATGGATGTCCCGGTCGAGGCGGCGCAATACGCGATGCCCGCGAATGACGCGCCACAGGACGGACCGCTTAAGGTCAAATCGACCAACGGAAAGATCAAAGTGTTCGACCAAGTGCTGTTCGCCACTGGGCGCCGCCCCAACAGCGACGATATGGGTCTTGAAGAGGTGGGTGTAACGCTGAGTCGTGGTGGCGCCGTCGAAGTCGACGAATACAGCCAGACCAAGGTGCCGTCGGTCTATGCCATTGGCGATGTCACCGACCGCGTGAACCTCACTCCTGTTGCCATCCGCGAAGGCATGGCGTTTGTTGAAACCGTCTTCAACGGCAACCCGACAAAGGTGGATCACGAACTGATCCCATCGGCGGTGTTCACCCAACCCGAGCTCGGCACAGTGGGCTTGACCGAAGAACAGGCGCGCGACCAAGAACCGATCGAGGTGTATTGCGCGTCCTTCCGTCCGATGCAGTCAGCCTTTGCCGACAAACCCGGCCGGGTGTTGATGAAACTGATTGTCAGCCAGGAAAACCGCAAAGTTCTGGGCTGTCACATCGTCGCGCCTGGCGCGGGCGAGATGATCCAGTTGGCAGGCATTGCGATCAAGATGGGTGCCACGAAAGAGGATTTTGACCGCACGGTTGCGGTTCACCCAACGATGTCCGAAGAGATCGTAACCATGCGCAAACCGATGCGGACGGCTTGAATTTCCAAGCTTTGCGCACAGGTATGAAGAGATGAAAGACCGAATGTTCCGAGAGGGGAAAAGACCAGATGGCAGGTAACAGTGGCGGCCCGTGGGGCGGCGGCGGTAACAACGGTGGAAACCGTGGCGACGATCGCCCGCGCGGCGGCAACAATGGCGGTGGCGGTGGCCGTAGGCCCGGTGACGACAATCAACCGCAGATACCCGAAATCGACGAGCTGATGAAAAAAGGTCAGGAACGCCTGCGCGTTCTGATGGGCGGCCGTGGCGGTGACGGTGGGGCCAATGGCTCAGGCGGCGGCGGTGGCGGCGACGGTTTCAAATTCACCCGTGGCACCATTGGTCTGGGTGTTGTTGGTGCAATCGCGCTCTGGGCCATGGCCAGCTTTTACACGGTGCGCCCGGAAGAACAGTCGGTCGAGCTTTTCCTTGGCGAATATTACGCCACCGGCAATCCGGGTCTAAACTTTGCCCCTTGGCCGGTTGTGAACGCAGAGGTCATTCCGGTGACCCGCGAACAAACCGAAGACATCGGTGTGGGTGGTCGCGGCTCTGACGCGGGCCTGATGTTGACCGGGGACGAAAACATTGTCGATATCGACTTCCAGGTTGTCTGGAACATCAACGATCCGGCGAAATACCTCTTCAATCTGCGTGACCCGCGCCCAACGATCCGCGCGGTCAGCGAATCCGCGATGCGCGAAATCATCGCGCAGTCCGATCTTGCGCCGATCCTCAACCGGGATCGTGGATCGATTGCAGCCCGTCTGCAGGAATTGATCCAAAGCACGCTCGACAGCTATGACAGTGGCGTAACCATCATCCGCGTGAACTTTGACAAGGCCGATCCACCCGAACCGGTGATCGCGGCCTTCCGTGACGTTCAGGCGGCTGAACAGGAACGCGACCGTCTGCGCAACGTCGCCGACGCCTATGCAAACCGGGTACTGGCCGAAGCGCGCGGTGAAGCGGCGCAGGTGCTGGAACAGGCCGAAGGGTATCGCGCCCGCGTGGTGAACGAAGCCGAAGGTGAGGCAAGCCGTTTCCTTGCTGTTCTTGGCGAATACCGCAACGCACCCGAAGTGACGCGCAAGCGTCTGTACCTGGAAACCATGGAAGAGGTGCTTGGCCGCGTGGACAAGATCATCCTTGATGAAAACAGCGATGGCAGCGGCAACGGTGTTGTGCCGTATCTTCCGCTTAATGAACTGCGCCGCAACACGACAAGCGGAGGGACAAACTAATGCGTAAGACAACGTACCTCCTGCCGGTTTTGGTGCTGATCATCGCCGGCCTTTTGTCCTCGCTCTTTATCGTTGATGAACGAGAAAAGGCGCTGGTTCTGCAATTTGGCCGCGTCGTGACCGTCAAGGAAGACCCGGGTCTCGCCTTCAAAATCCCGCTCATTCAGGAAGTCGTGCGCTATGACGACCGTATCCTGAGCCGGGACATTGACCCGCTCGAAATCACGCCGTCGGATGACCGCCGTCTCGTCGTTGACGCCTTTGCACGCTACCGCATCGTTGACGTGAATCAGTTCCGTCAGGCTGTGGGTGTCGGTGGCATTCCGGCCGCTGAAAGCCGCCTTGACTCGATCCTGCGATCGACCACGCGGGAAATCCTCGGCTCGGTTTCGTCCAATGACATCCTGAGTGTTGACCGTGCTGCATTGATGCTGCGGATCCGCAACTCGGCCATTGCATCGGCCGAAGCTTTGGGGATTGAAATCATCGACGTGCGTCTCAAGCGGACCGACCTGCCGACTGAGAACCTCGACGCGACTTTCGACCGGATGCGGGCAGAACGTGAACGCGAAGCTACAGATGAACGGGCGCGTGGTAACGAAGCAGCCCAGCGTATTCGTGCGCAAGCAGACCGTACCGTCGTCGAACTGGTGTCTGACGCCAGCCGTCAGGCAGAGATCATTCGCGGTGAAGCCGATGCGCGTCGGAACAACATCTTTGCAACTGCCTTCAGTCAAGATGCTGAATTCTTTGAATTCTACCGTTCTTTGACCGCTTATCAGAGGGCGCTTCAGGGTGATAATTCGACCTTTGTCATGGCGCCGAACAGTGAGTTCTTCAACTACCTGAAGTCGGCTAATGGCCTTGGCGGTGGCATCTCTGAGGCCGACGCGGCCCGGATCGCCATTCCGACGAACCCGGTTGCGGGAACAGCGCCTGTCCAAACCGAAGGTGAGTCGTCTTCGACCGACACCGGAACGGGAACTGGCAATTGACCCAAACGATCCTCACCGGGATTGCAATGGTATTGATACTGGAGGGGCTGGCCTATGCGCTGGCCCCTTCGCTTATTGAGCGTATGCTTGAGGCGATGCGAGCCATGCCGTTGGAAACGCGACGGCTGGTTGGATTGTCGGCACTGGCTGCGGGTGTGGCCATGCTATGGATATTACACAGCTTTTAATCCTGCGGGGTCTAAAAGGTTACGTCACGATCAAGTCACATACGCTTGAGCCGCAGCTTTCCTGTTTGCGTGTTGCGTGCGCGCACCTACATTAACATCATGACAGGCAGGTGCCGGGCCGCCGCCCGCACCAAAGACGAAGGAGTTTCCCTTGACCTCACAGGCAAAAACCATCCAACGGGACCAGAGTACGCCGCTGCGTATGTTCTGGCTGACCTCGTTGTCCATGATCCTCATCGTCGCGCAGTCGTTGATGGGCCATGCGCAAGAAAGCTTGGCGAACCTCGCCGAAAAGATCAGCCCTTCGGTTGTGAACATCACCACATCAACCACTGTGGCAGGCCGCACTGGACCTCAGGGCATCGTGCCCGAAGGGTCCCCGTTCGAGGATTTCTTCCGCGAATTCCAAGACCGCAACGGTCAGGGCGACCGTCCGCGCCGCTCTTCGGCGCTGGGATCGGGGTTCGTAATTTCGGAAGACGGATTCATCGTGACCAACAATCACGTGATCGAAGGTGCAGATGAAGTCCTCATCGAATTTTTCGAAGGGTTTGAATTGCCCGCGACCATCGTTGGCACAGACCCGAACACCGACATTGCGCTCTTGAAGGTCGAAAGCGACACGCCGCTGAAATTCGTCAACTTCGGCGACAGCGACACCGCTCGCGTTGGTGACTGGGTTATGGCCATGGGCAACCCGCTTGGTCAGGGGTTCTCGGTCTCTGCTGGCATCGTATCGGCCCGCAATCGCGCCCTGAGCGGCACCTACGACGACTACATTCAGACCGACGCTGCAATTAACCGGGGCAACTCGGGTGGTCCGCTGTTCAACATGGATGGCGATGTGATCGGCGTAAATACCGCGATTCTGTCTCCCAATGGCGGGTCGATCGGCATCGGCTTTTCTATGGCGTCCAATGTTGTGACCAATGTGGTCGACCAGCTGAAGGAATTCGGCGAAACACGCCGTGGTTGGCTGGGTGTTCGCATTCAGGATGTGACCGATGATGTGGCCGAAGCGCTGGGTCTGGTCTCTGCCAAAGGGGCACTTGTCTCTGACGTGCCTGAGGGTCCTGCAATGGAAGCGGGCATGCAGGCCGGGGACGTGATCATCAGCTTTGATGGTCGCGAAGTCGAAGACACCCGTGGTCTGGTTCGACAGGTGGGCAACACCGAAGTGGGCAAAGCGGTGCGTGTCGTCGTCAATCGCGACGGTGCAACCCAAACACTTTTGGTGACCTTGGGACGCCGCGAAGAGGCGGAAACCGCAGTTCCTGCATCCCAACCCGTCGAAGAAGACGAGGTCGAGCAGATGGAGCTGATGGGACTGACCCTCAGCCCGCTCAGCGATGAAATCCGCGAGCAGCTTGAACTGCCCGAAAGCGCGCGTGGCCTTGCCGTGATGGATGTTGATGAAACCTCCGAGGCGTTCGAAAAAGGTTTGCGGGCGGGTGACGTGATCACCGAAGCAGGTCAGGCTCAGGTCTTGGCAGTTAGCGATCTGGAAGAGCGGATCGCAGAGGCGCAAGAGGCTGGACGCAAATCAATCCTCCTGCTGGTCCGTCGCGCTGGTGATCCGCGTTTCGTTGCTCTCACCATCTCTGAAGACGAATAAATCGATACTCTCACCGTACAGAACACAGAAAGGGCGCCTCGCAGGGCGCCCTTTTTTATTCCTTGCCGCAAGCGCGGGATTTTCCGTCAACGGAAAATACGAATACGTCAACGCATCCGCCGTTCTTACCCTTTGGCGTAGCCCAATTCCTGCAAAGCAACCTTGATCTCGTCCAAGATCGCCGGATCATCGATCGTTGCGGGCAGCTTGAACTCTTCGCTGTCGGCGATCTTGACCATTGTCGCCCGCAGGATTTTGCCCGACCGGGTCTTGGGCAAGCGATCCACCACCGCGCATAGCTTGAACGCCGCAACTGGGCCGATCTTGTCGCGCACCAGCTTTACGCATTCCTTGACGATCTCGTCATGTGGCCGGTTCACACCTGTGGTCAGACAGACAAAGCCCATCGGCAACTGACCCTTAAGCTGATCCGTCACACCGATCACTGCGCATTCCGCAACGTCGGGATGGGCCGCCAGCACCTCTTCCATGCCACCGGTAGACAGGCGGTGACCCGCGACGTTGATCACGTCATCGGTGCGCGCCATGATGTAAAGGTATCCGTCCTCGTCGATCATGCCCGCATCGCCGGTCTCGTAATAACCGGGGAAGTGCGACAGGTATGATTTGCGGAACCGATCCTCAGCGTTCCACAGCGTCGGCAGCGTGCCGGGCGGCAGGGGAAGCTTGACCGCAATCGCGCCCAACTCTCCGGCGGGCATCGGATGGCCTGCTTCATCAAGGATCTGCACGTCATAGCCCGGCATTGGCACGGACGGGGAGCCGATCTTGACCGGCAGCGCTTCGATCCCCGCAGGCATGCCCGCGATGGTCCAGCCGGTTTCGGTCTGCCACCAGTGGTCGTATATGGGTTTGCCGGTGACCTTCTGCGCCCATTCGATGGTGTCGGGGTCAGCCCGTTCACCTGCGAGGTAGATCGCGCGCAGGCAAGAGATGTCGTATTTCCCGACATACTCGCCCTTGGGGTCATCGCGTTTTACGGCACGGAATGCGGTTGGGGCGGTGAAGAAGCTGCGCACGTTGTGTTCGGAAATCACCCGCCAGAAGGTGCCCGCATCGGGGGTGCCCACGGGCTTGCCTTCGAACACGATTGTGGTGTTGCCGTGGATCAGCGGCGCATAGCAGATATAGCTGTGACCCACGACCCAACCCACGTCGGACGCGGCCCAGAACGTGTCGCCGGGATCGACATTGTAGATGTTCTTCATCGACCAGTTCAGCGCCACCAGATGGCCGCCTGTATGACGGATCACACCCTTGGGCGCTCCGGTGGTGCCGGAGGTGTAGAGGATATAGGCCGGATGGTTGCCTTCGACCGGAACACAGTCGGCAGGTTCGACCCCGTATTGGAAGCCGTGCCAGTCGAAATCATAGCCGTCGTTCAGCTTGGCAACTTCCTGTTCGCGCTGGAAGATGACGGTGAAGTCGGGCTTGTGTGTCGCCAATTCGATGGCCCCGTCCAGCAGCGGCTTGTAATGCACCACGCGCCCCGGCTCCAACCCGCACGAGGCGGCGATGATGGCCTTTGGTTTCGCGTCGTCGATCCGGACCGCAAGTTCATTTGCGGCAAACCCGCCGAACACGACCGAGTGGATGGCGCCAAGGCGCGAACAGGCCAGCATCGCTTCCAGCGCTTCGGGCACCATCGGCATGTAGATGATGACGCGGTCGCCCTTGTCCACACCCTTGGCGCGCAGCGCGCCTGCCAGTCGGGCAACACGGTTGCGCAGCTCGGAATAGGTGATCTTGTGCAAGGTGCCGGTGATTGGGCTGTCATGGATGATCGCCACTTGACCACCGCGTCCGGCCTCGACATGGCGATCGACCGCATTCCAGCAGGTGTTGGTCAGACCGTCGGCGAACCATTCATAGAGGTCGTTGCCCTTTTCGAAAAGCGCCTTGCTGGGTTTGCGATCCCAGTCAATCGTTTCGGCGGCCTGCATCCAGAACCCCTCCGGGTCGGACTTCCAGCCCTCATACACCTCTTGGTAGCCCATGCCGATCTCCTCCTGTGACGTGTTGGCATTTGGGTACGGCGCGCAGGCCGTTGCGGCAAGTCTCGCAATCATCTACGCGGCAGAAGGCCGCAAAAACTTTGCAGTTTTGGCGCTATCAAATTGCAAACTTTTGCAAACCTTGGCCTATTATGCAGAGTTTCTTTTCAGTGCCTGTGATTTTGCAAAGTTGCAAACTTGTGTGTGCAAACTTTCGTGGCCTGAGTCGCGCATGTCAAAGCTGATCTCGTGGCGTCGCCAAAAGGCCAAGGCCGCGGGCCGATTGAATCGACAGTAAGCCGCTGGGCAGGCCACGGGCGTTCTGATAGCGGCGCACGGCAAGACGGGTAGAGACATCCATCACCCCGGTTATTGGGCCGCGATAGAGCCCACGGGCGTCCAGCGCCCGTTGCAGGGTCGAGATCAGGTCTGGCGTCAAAGTGTTTGCGCACGGGACCTCGAAAATCAATTCCTGCCGTTCCCGTTTGATCACCTGCACTGTTTCTGTGCGAAACCGTGTCGGGGCGACTTCAATCTGGCGGGTGACTGTTTCCAATTCGGCTGGTGCCACGTCGCGCACCCAGCAACCGTCGGGGTTGACGCCCGGCGGCGGGGGGATCTGGGCCGAGGCGAAATCAGGCACCGGCACATTGGTGCCGCCATCCCCGTAGTCGACCGATCCCGTACAGGCGGCAAGCGCGGCCAAAGCCACGGCCCACATAGCCCGGATCGCTGACGGGAGAGGGGTCACTGAGAATGTGCGCCTGTTTGCCTGTTTCTTCTTGCGCGCAGTCTAGCCTGTTTACCGGTCTGACGAAAGCGCCTCTGGCGGGGCGTCTTGTGCGGGGGCCAGAAGCTGATCCAGCAGGGGCGAGATATCCTCGATCACCTCGGCGATCACATGGATCACATCACCTTCGCTTTGCAACCGCCCCGTGATCCGCAACATGCGCCCGGCGATCACGGCGCGGCGGTAACGTTCGTACAGCTTGCGCCAGACAATGATGTTCACTGTGCCGGTCTCGTCCTCAAGGGTGAGAAAGATCACACCCTTGGCCGTTCCGGGCCGCTGCCGCAGGATCACCAGCCCGGCCACCGTGATGCGCGCATTGTCTGGCGGCAGGCGCAACTGGTCGGCCCTGAGGCAAGAGGGCGGACGCGGCCAGTCGGTTTGAGCAGGACGGGGGGTGACAACACGCATGAGAACAAAAATAGAACATTTGCCAAAGCGTGCAAGCCCGCAATTTCCGCAGATTTCGGATCGCTTCGGAACGCTTATACCAACGGCCTGATTGTTTGACTCGCAGAGGATTCCCTTCTGCAGAAAAATCTGAATCACTGTCTTCAAACGATGGAGGCTTTGATGGCAGTTGAAATCACACGGAAAGACGTGTCGGCGGGCGATCTTCGAGCG
>JANSYF010000045.1 GCA_024742575.1 Paracoccaceae bacterium
TCGCAGCCATCCAGACAGATCGCAATCGCGCAGGTCTTGGGCGCGGGGTAGGTGCGGTCATTGGCGACCACGGGGCTCTTAATCGGCATATCTTTTCCTTCAGGCGGCGAGTTTCTTGCGTTCTTCCAAAGCGGCGGCAGGCGGAGCCGCGCTGCTTACGTTCATGTCGGTCAGGGCGTCGCGGGCGGCGTCCACCACGCGGCGCATGACGTGTTCATCCATCTGCCCGATCACCCCGATGCGGAAACTGTCCACGACGGTCAGCTTGCCGGGATAGATGATGAACCCGCGCGCCTTCATGGCGTCATAAAACGCCGGGAAGGTAAAGTTCGGATCGGCGGGGCAGAAGAATGTCACAATGATTGGGCTGAGCCAGCGATCGGCGAGCAGGGTTTCAAACCCCAGATCGCGCATGCCCTGCACCATCACATCACGGTTCTTGGTATAGCGCGCACCACGGGCGGGCACGCCGCCTTCGGCCTCGTGCAGATCAAGCGCTTTGAGGAAGGCCGCGACAACATGAGTCGGGGGCGTGAACCGCCACTGGCCGGTTTTCTCCATCGTGGACCATTGTGCATGGACGTCGAGAGACAGGGAGTGCGAGTTGCCTTTGGACGCCTCGATCTCATCCTTGCGGGCGATGACAAAGCCGAAGCCGGGGACGCCTTCGATACATTTGTTGGCCGACGACACAAAGGCGGCGCAGTTCAGTTTGATCGGGTCGAGCGGCAGCGCGCCGAAGGCCGACATGGAGTCGATCAGGAGCTTGCGCCCTGCGGCTTGTGTCGCCTCGGCAATCTCTTCAACCGGGTTCAGGATACCGCTGGAGGTTTCGCAATGGATCGCCAACACATGGGTGATGGCCGGGTCATTGGCGAGAATGGCCGCAACCTCGTCCCCGCGCGGGGGAAGGTAATCGCCCTTGTCCAGCAGGTGGCAGGCACGACCGAGATAGCCCAGCGTTTGCGCGGCACGCAGGCCGTATGCGCCGTTGGCTAGCACCAGCACCTTGCCGTCGCGTGGGACAAAGCTACCCAACATTGCTTCAACACAATAGCTGCCGGAGCCTTGGATCGGAACGCAGTCATAGTATGGTGCACCATCGCCGATCAGCCCCAGCAACCGGGTGCGCATCGTGCGGGTCATCGTCCGAAAGTCGTCATCCCAACTGCCCCAATCCTTGAGCATGGCTTGTTTCACGGCATAGGCCGTGGTGAGTGGGCCGGGGGTGAGCAGATATGGTTCCCCGAGTTCCGGGGTCGGCAGCGGTGTAGCAGGCATGGCGCGGTTCCAAAGCTGATGTGATCTTGGATATGCGGTGCGGTCAGGCATATGTAAAATCTTTGTTCTCTATTGATTGATAGGCTAGGGTTATGACAAGTCAGCGAAACCCGGAGCAAAGATGCGATACAGTCAGCTACGCGCCTTTCACCACGTAGCCCTGCATGGTGGTTTTTCCCGTGCGGCGCGCGCATTGAACATATCCCAGCCGTCGGTTTCGGATCAGGTGCGCCAGTTGGAGCAAAGGCATGATGTCTTGTTGTTCACGCGCGAGGCACGGCAGGTGCGGATGACCGATGCGGGAGAGGCGCTGTTCCGACTGACGAGCGAGATGTTCGAGGTCGAGGAACGCATCAGTGCGTTATTTGACGAGAGTCGGACCGCCTTGTCCGGGCATCTGCGGATCATGGCGGATTCTGCCATGCACATCACCGATGCGGTGCGCCGGTTCAGAGAGGCCAGCCCGGATGTCTTTGTCACCATCCGCACCGGCAATACCGAGGATTTGCTGCGCAGATTGCGCAACTATGAGGCGGAGATCGGCGTGGTCGGAAATTCGATTTCTGCGCCGGATTTGGACAGTATCGACCTTGGACGTACGCCGATACTTGCCTTGGTGGCCAAAGGGTATCTGCCGCAGGGGACACGCAAATTGCGGTTCCGCGATTTGGGGCAATATCCGTTGATCTATCGCGAAGTGGGGTCGCGCACCCGAGCGCAGGTTGAGGAAGAGGCGGATCGGTTGAAGCTTTCGCTCACCCCGTCGATTGAGGTCGAGGGACGTGAGGCCATGCGTGAGATTGTGGCTTCTGGGGCAGGTATTGGGTTCATCAGCGAAGCCGAGTTCGGACATGACCGGCGTCTGAAGGCCATTCCGTTTGAAGATGTGGATTTGGGAATGTCGGAATCGCTGGTGACTTTATCGGCGCGCCGGGATGTGCCGCTGATCCGTGGGTTTGTGAAAGCCGTGCAAAAGACACTTACGATTGGGTGACGTAGGTCATAGCTATAGGTATTTCCTATGGGCTTATACAAATCACTTGTCTTTACATATGATCCTCGCGCGTCATGATCGACTCAAGCCTGGGAAATGCCGTGTCAAAACCAAAGCCGAATACGCTGTTCATTGTGATCGACCAGCTGCGCGCAGACTGCGTGTTTGGGGCGCTTGCGACGCATCTAGACCTTCCCAATATCCGGGCTCTTGCCGATGATGCGGTTGCGTTCAGCAACCATTATTCCGTGACATCCCCCTGCGGTCCGTCTCGTGTGTCGCTGCTGACCGCGCAATATGCGTCAAACCATGGGGCCACCCGCAACGGGACACCGTTGAAGCGGGACACGCCAAACCTTGCGACGGTGGCACGGCAGTACGGGTTCGATCCCTTATTGTTTGGCTATACCGACACGTCGCACGATCCAAGATTTCTGCCGCCGGACGATCCGCGGCTGTTTTCATACGAAGAGCTTGCGCCCGGTTTCGAAGAGGTGGTGCGTATGCGGCTGGAAGGGGATTCCAGCGCATGGGAAGATCATTTGCGGGCACACGGGTACGATGTGCCGCCCTATCCCGAGTTGTACCGCCCGGTCGGGGACACGCCGGATTCCCCTGCACTTTATGCTGCGGAGCATAGCGATACGGCCTATTTGACGGACCGAGTGATAGAGGAACTGAGCCAACGTCCGCAGGGTTGGTTTGGCTTGGTGACGTATATCCGACCGCATCCGCCATTTGTGGCTCCGGCACCCTACAACCAAATGTATGACGCGGCTGACATGCCAGCTGTGCAAGGAACTGATGATCCCGATTGGCATCCTTATGTGGCGACGGCGCGGCGCAAATCCAAAGTATCTTCGACGGTTGTTGGCTTCCCCGATCTTGACGGCTCGGATGCGACCACGCGTATGATCCGAAAGCTTTATTTTGGATTGGCCACAGAAGTGGACCATCACATTGGGCGCTTGATTGACTGGCTCAAGGAGACTGATAAGTATGATGACACGCTCATTGTTCTGACAGCGGATCATGGTGAGATGCTGGGGGATTACGGATTGTGGGGGAAGATGACCTTCCATGATGCAGCGTTTCATGTGCCCCTGATCATTCGCGCGCCGCAGGCTTCTGCGCGAGGGGTGACGGTGTCTTTGCCGACCGAGTCCATTGATGTGACGCCAACCATTTTAAACTGTTTGGGGCTGGACACGCCGCATTCGATGGACGGCAAAAGCCTGAAACCATTGATGGAAGGCGAAACACCAAATGACTGGCGTGAGGTTTCGGTATCCGAACTGGACTTCGGTGATCCGATTAAGCCGACGCTATGGCAGACGGATCATGATCTGACCGTCGATACCGCGAATCTTGCGGTGTTGCGGCGTGGAGCCATGCGCTTTGTGCAATTCGCAGGAGGGCTGCCGCCCATCCTTATGGATGTCTCCAACGGCATTGAAGGTCGGAATTTGGCGAAAAATTCCGCACATGTGCAGACAATGCTTGATTTGATGCAGGATATGCTTTGCCATCGCATGGCAAACAACGATGGTACGTTTTCGCGGACGATGATTACCGACGATGGTGTGAAAGTGGCCTCATGATTGACGCGGGTTTGGCCCTGTCACGCATCTGTCATGGTTGTGAGAGATATCAAGTCCGGCTGTTTCGACCGGGGTTGCCAAACGAAGGAGGCGTAACGCCAAAGCTTTTTTCCGCATCGCCAAGCCATCTGCCGATCCGCTGTGCGATCTACGGAAACCCGAAATGACCGGACGTTGAATGTACCGGGAAAAAAGGGGGAACAGCCCCCGTCACCACTTGGAACCAACAGGAGATAAAATGAAACGACTTCTACTTTCAGGCGTGGCCTTGATTGCCCTGCCGGCAGCGGCCTATGCCAACTGCCCGGCCGTCACAGTTGCGGATCCCATGGGTGTCGCTGCAGGTGAATTCCCGCAGCAATACGAACTGAGCGCTTTTCAAGAAGCTGCCAGCTGCACCATGGAGTTCAAGGCAAACCCAGACATCGACGCGCTGAACGCGCAAATCAAGGGCAACCCTGACCTGCCGCCTCTTGCGGATCGTATCCCGGCAGAGCCGCTGGTTGTCGTGCCGTACGCGAGCGTTGGTCAACACGGTGGTGAACTGAACGTTCTGTCCAACGCGACAGAAGCCGGGACATCGGACTTTTTGTCCGTGCGCCACGTCAGCCTCATGCGCTATTCCGACGATCTTCAGACTATCGTACCGAATGTAGCTAAGTCGTGGGAATGGAATGATGATTTCACTCAGCTGACAATCAAGCTGCGTGAAGGTCACAAGTGGTCTGACGGTGCGCCGTTCACCAGCGCCGACATCGTGTTTTACCACGATAATCTGATGCTTGATACGAACATCTTTGAAACGCCCAAAGACTACATCACGGTCGCGGGCGAACCGATGACAATCGAAGCGCCGGATGATACGACGGTAATCTTCAATCTTCCTGCACCCAAGCCGGGTCTGGTTGCGCACTTTGCAACACACTATTCACAGCCGTTCCAGCCCAAGCACTTCCTTGGTCAGTTCCACCCGGATGTGAACCCGGACGCGGACAGCTACGCACAGAGCCTTGGCTTTGAGAACGGCTATGATGCGATCCTCGCTTATTATGGCAACTCTGACTGGACCGACACGCCGACGCCAATGCTCTCGCGCGCCGATATCGTCGACGGTCTGCCCAAGGCAACCTACCCAACGCTCGAGTCGCATATCTATGTCAGCGACACGACAGAAGGCCGTAAGCTTGTTGCAAACCCGTACTTCTTTCAGGTCGATCCAACAGGTCAGCAACTGCCCTACATTTCGACTCAGGACGAACTGTACATCAACGACAACGAGGTCCGTATCCTCAAGCTCGTAAATGGTGAAGTCGATTACAAGTCGCAGTCGCTTCAGTTGGCTTCCGCGCCTCTGCTTCTCGAAAATCAGGAAAAGGGTGACTACACGATCCACCTGCGTCCTGAAATCACGATGGGTGTCTTCGGGTTCAACGTGACTCATGAAGATGAAGCCAAGCGCGAAGTGTTTGGCAACGTTGCGTTCCGTGAGGCAATGTCGGTTGCTATTAACCGGGCAGAGCTGAACGAGCTTGGTTTCTTTGGTCAGGGCACACCGCAGCAGTATGTTGGCTTCTCGCCACTGCCGGAATTCGTTGATCAGGCATGGCTTCAGTACAAGGCCGAGTACGACCCTGATGCGGCCAATGCGGCGCTTGACGCGCTGGGTATGGCCGACACGGACGGTGACGGTTTCCGCGAATTGCCAAATGGCGACAAGCTTGTGCTGAACCTAAACTTCTCGACCCAAGGTATCGCGGGTCAGACGGTTGAGCTTGTTTCTCAGAACTGGGCCGATGTGGGGATCCAGTCGGTCGTCAAAGAAGTGACGCCGGACGAATACCGCTCTGCTCAGTCTTCGAACCAATTGGACGTGGTGATGTGGCGCAAGTCGCAGCCGCTGGCAATTGTTCTGGGCAACAACGAACTTTGGGTGCCGCCGTACGAAAACTACTTTGGTGTGCGCAACGCTATGCTATGGGCCGAATGGATTGACTCTGATGGCGCGCAGGGTGTTGAGCCGCCGCAGTGGGCGAAAGACATGATTGATGACATCAATGCGCTTCAGTCCGCCGCTCAGGGCACGGCCGAGTTTGAACAACTGGCGACTGACCTTGTTACTGCGATGGTCGAGAACATGATGTTCATCGGTACAGTGAATGCACCGGCACCAATCTATCAGCAGAACAAGCTGAAGAACTTTGCCGACTTCAAAACGCACTCTTACGAGTATTACCGGACCTATCCGTACCGCGCCACGCAGTGGTGGCTGGACGAGTAAGTCTATCTGACGTTGCTGCGGGCAGGGACATCTTGCCCGCAGCACATCAAGGAACGATTGTGATCTGACGAAAAAAACCGGATCAACCGGGGACTCAGACACCTTGCAGGGGCGCCTTCATGCTAAACTTCGCGCGATTTGTGGCGACACGCGCTATACTTGCAATGATCACTTTGATCATTGTTTCGCTTGTCGTGTTTTCGCTGATGGAGCTTGTGCCGGGCGATTGCGCTGAGCGCTATCTCGCATTCAAGAACACCCAAGGCTCGGGTATTTCGGTCGCCGATATCGAAGCCGAACGCGTGCGCCTTGGTTTGGACCGACCTTTCCTTGAGCGATGGGGGAAATGGATCGTCAACGCCTTCCAAGGTGAATTTGGTGACAGTTGCATTCTACGTGTAAACATTGCCCAGCTTTTAGGTGACAAGTTCTGGATTTCGCTGGGCTTGTGCCTTGCGTCGCTGGTTCTGGCCTACGCCATTGCACTGCCAGTGGGCATCATCGCTGCTGCGTCGGACAATGCGGTCCTTAATAACTCGCTACGGCTGTTCAGCTATCTGGGTTTGGCGATGCCGAACTTCCTGCTGGCGCTGATGATCATGCTGTTTTCGACGGTGTATTTTGGCGATACGCTAACGGGGCTATTTTCAGCGGAATATCGTGATGCCGATTGGAGTTGGGGGCGCGTCAAAGACCTTTTGAGCAACGCATGGCTGCCCATCTTTATTCTGGGCTGGTCGGCCACGGCATTCGCGTTGCAAACGGTACGCGCGTTGATGTCTGATGAGATTGGCAAGCTGTACGTGACCGCTGCATCCGCGCGTGGCGTGCATGGGCGCAAACTGCTTTGGAATTATCCGGCGCGTCATGCGCTGGGTCCGATTGTCAACAGCCTTGGCTTTGATCTCAATCGTATCTTCAACGAGCTTCCTATCGTGGCGCTGATCCTCACACTGACCGAGGCGGGGTCGCTGTTGATCGAAGCGTTGGCCAGATCAAACGACCAACAATTGGCGGGCGCGATCATCTTTCTTCTGACAGCGTCAATTGTGACGCTCAACTTCTTGACGGACGTTCTTCTTGCGGTGCTTGATCCGCGTGTCCGCAAAAGCATTGTGAGGTGACGCCATGACGACGACACCCGATCCAATGAAGCCAAATATGGCTGAGTCTACAGGCCCAGATGTGCAGGTCGTGCAAACTGAGGATTCGGTTCAGCGCCGGTCGAAAGAGGCATATTTCACGGCGTCTCAGGGGCAGTTGATTTGGGCGCGATTCAAGAAACAGCGCGCCGCGATGGTTGCGGCCTGCGTTCTTGCGTTTCTTGTTTTCACGGGAATCTTTGCACCGTTTCTGTCACCCTATAACCCGACGATC
This sequence comes from Paracoccaceae bacterium, assembly GCA_024742575.1. Lineage (GTDB taxonomy): Bacteria > Pseudomonadota > Alphaproteobacteria > Rhodobacterales > Rhodobacteraceae > Marivita. The sequence goes on from JANSYF010000045.1 coordinate 7,532, forward strand.
GCAGGAAAGAACGACGACTACACCAACGGTGCACCACAGGTTCCGATGTTCTGCGATGCCAATGGGTGTTCACTGCGACCGTTTGTGCATGCGGTCGAACGCGAGCGGTCTTTGGCAACCAACTTTCGCTGGGTGACCACGGTTAACGAGGACCAGCGCAATTACGTCTATTTCTTTGTCGAAGGGTGGGAATACAAGCTGTTCGGTTTCATCCCGATGGACACCCACCTTTTTGGAACACAAGAAGGCTTCGTGCACGTTTTTGGCACTGATGCGAGCGGTAAGGACATCTTTTCTCGCACGTTCCACGCCATCTGGACATCGCTGCAAGTGGGTACAATCGGGGTCTTAATCGCTTTCGTGCTCGCGCTCGTGATCGGGGGAATCTCCGGGTATTACGGAGGCTGGATCGACTCCATCCTACAGATGATCACAGATGCCGTCCGAACAGTTCCGGCTATTCCGTTGTTCATGGCGGTGGCGGCCTTTATGCCCCCGGAAATGACCGCCGAACAACGGTTCTTCTACATATCGTTGATCCTTGGTTTGATCGGCTGGCCCACGCTGGCACGGCGTGTTCGCACGCACCTTTTGACCGAGCGCAACCAGGAATACGTGCTTGCGGCACAGCTTTGCGGCGCGTCGTCAGGCCATGTGATCCGACGGCATTTGTTGCCCAGCTTCACCAGTTACATCATCGTCGATCTGGTGATCTCGTTCCCGTATATGGTGCTGTCGGAAACTGCGCTTTCGTTCATTGGTCTTGGCCTGAAAGACCCGGTCAACAGCCTTGGCGTAATGCTTCAGAACGTGACCAGTGCGGACGTCCTTCTTAATTATCAATGGTACTTCATCCCGGTGATCTTTTTCATCGCCCTCGTGATGGCCTTCGTGTTTGTCGGTGACGGCTTGCGCGACGCGGCAGACCCCTATTCGGACAATAACAAATGACGGCCCTGATCGACGTTGAAAACCTGACACTCAAGTTTCGCACTGACGAGGGGCTGATCACGGCAGTCGATAATGTGAGCTTTTCGCTGGGCACCGGCGAGGTGATGGGGCTGGTGGGTGAGTCTGGATCGGGCAAATCCGTGACAGCCAAGGCACTGATGCACCTGAATGCTAAAAACGCGGTCTACACGCCGGAAAGCAAGATCACGCTGCACACTGAAAGTGGCCCGGTGGACGTGCTGTCCCTTAAAACGCCGCGCGAATTGAACATTGTGCGTGGCGGTGCGGTGTCGATGATTTTTCAAGAACCTATGGCCAGCTTTGCGCCTGCGATCAGCATTGGCAAGCAGATGGTGGAGCAGCTTCAACTTCACGGAGACTACACCAAGGAGCAGGCGAAACGCTGGTCCATTGAGATGTTGGATCGCGTTGGAATTTCGGACGCACCGAAACGGTTTGAGCAATACGCATTCGAACTGTCCGGTGGTATGCGACAACGCGCGATGATTGCAATGGCGCTGTCTACGCAGCCGAAACTGCTGATTGCGGACGAACCGACCACCGCGTTGGATGTGACCATTCAGGCGCAAGTCATCGACCTGATGAAAGATCTTGTTGAAGAATTTCAGATGGGGATCGTGTTCATCACCCATGATCTTGGTGTGGTGGCGCAAACCGCGGACAAGGTGAACGTCATGTATTTGGGACGCATGATTGAGGAAGGGCCCGTGCGCGAGGTCATTCGAAACCCCAAACATCCGTACACCCAAGGTTTGTTGGCCGCTTTACCAAAGCTTGATGATCTCGACTCGCCTTTGACGCCCGTGCCCGGAGACATTCCATCGCCGCTAGAGCGACCAAGTGGCTGTGTGTTCCATACACGATGTTCCAAGATCGTTGGCGATATTTGCAAAGCTGCAGATCCCAAGGATCGCGTTATCGACGAGACGCACAAAGTGGCCTGCCATATCTATGACGAGGTGCCGGCATGAGTGACGTTCTGATCCGTGCAAAAGGTCTGTCTGTCGGGTTCCCTATTGGGGGCGGGCTGTTCAAGAAACAGGTCCTCAAAGCGGTCGACAACGTATCGCTCGACATTGAAAAAGGGTCTTTCTTTGGTCTCGTTGGTGAGAGTGGATCTGGCAAAACGACGCTAGGCCGCGCGCTGCTCAAGGCGGCACCGATCACGGCGGGTGGCGCACACTACAGCGATGGTGAGGTAGATTACGACCTTGAGAACATCACCAAGGATCAGCTTAAGGACTACCGCAAACGCGCCCAGCTGATTTTCCAAGACCCTTATGCTGCACTTAGCCCGCGAATGACGGTACGGGACATCATTGCCGAACCTCTTGAAGTGATGAAGCTGACGAAAAACCGGCAGGAAACAGATGCTCGCGTGCGCGAAATCGCGGCCAAATGCCGGTTGAACCTGGAGCACCTCCGCCGCTTTCCGCATGCGTTTTCTGGAGGACAGCGTCAACGCATCTCGATTGCGCGCGCGCTTGTATCTGCTCCAAAATTCATTGTGGCGGATGAAAGTGTTGCCGCGCTCGACGTTTCGATTCAGGCAGACGTGCTGAACCTGTTAAAGCAGATTCAGTCGGATATGGGCCTGACTTTCATGTTTATCAGTCATGATTTGTCGGTGGTTGCGCACACCTGCGATCATGTCGCGGTGATGTATCTGGGTCGTCTGGTCGAAACCGCACCGACCCGAAAGCTTTTCGCGGCACCACGACATCCCTACACCAAAGCCTTGTTTTCAGCGATTCCATCGCTCGATCCGGATGACCGGGGGTCGGCCCAAAAGCTGGTTGGGGAAATACCTTCGCCCACCAATCAACCGTCAGGGTGCAAGTTCCACACACGGTGTCCGTTTGCCATTGATCATTGCAAACAGGTTGAACCCAAGCTTGAGACGGATGGTACGGGGCATGACGTGGCTTGCCACCGTTGGAAGGAACTCATGGCGCCGCAAGCTGCCTGATCAGCTGTCGAGATTCCGCCGATAGGGTGCGTGCGTTAAGGCGCGTTTGAGATCGCTTTCGAGGATTGGTGCCAGCGCCAGCGCTCCGCTTGGGCTAAGGCGTGTCGAGGTGACGTAGTCGCTCGACAGCCCGCCTCGCACATCGCAGCGTGTGCTTGAACAAAACGCACCCCAAGTGTCGACATAGGTCAAAAGTCCCGTTGTCGCGAAGCCCTTGAACAATTGGTCAAGTGGGGCATGACGTTCGGCGGCTTTGGCCAAATCTATCGATGTCGACAGATTTGGCATGCCGAAATACAGACCAACGCCGGGCAAACTGGAGCGTGCGGCCATTTCAGCGTCGAAACTGGGATGGGACGGTACTTGACGCAGTACCGAAACCCGAAGCCCTTTATCTCTTAGACCTTCAATTGTTGTCTTGGCTGCACCTGCCACGTATTCCGCCTGCCGCGTGATGTCGAAGGGGCTGCCATCAAGTGGGCCAAGGCGCACTTTGGGACGTACAAAAAGCTCTGTTTGAGCGATCTCAAGGTAATAGGTCCAATCCGCGACCAGAGTAACCTGTCGAATGCTCTTAAGGTGTGAGAGCGCTTGCAGGACCTGAGCAGATTGTTGATCGCACTCTTGGCCGGACACGGCAGAGTTTGCCGGGAAACGGCTTTGCAGAGAGTCCAGTGGAATGCAGTTCGACTTTGCAATCAGCAAGGTCGGCACTTGCGCGCGGCGGGCGGCCTCAGCAAAACCCACTCTTATCGCATCCAGCTGGTGATCGCCCCAGACAAGCACTTGCGGCGGTCCTGCTGGACCAAGTCTACACACTTCGAGCCCGGCCAAAGGACCATCTGTCGCCCGAGAACAGCTAAAAGCCGGTTCTTTCGAATCCAACGCATGAATGTAGGCTTGCGCGCCCTCTGGGAAGCGCAATTGAAGTCCTTGCGTCGCAAGTCCGATCAACCCGTTGATCAACAAGACTGCAGCAACGACAGCGCTTATGACGATTTGGTTCGATCTGTTGCGCTGTTCAAAATGCTGCCAGATCGTCCAAGAAAAGATTGCAAACAGAAGGCAAGGAACAACCAGTACCATGAAGTGTGATTGGAAATGCCCACTGATACTTAACGCGGCATTAAGTTTGGTCAGAGGAACGGCCCAGAGGAACGTGTGGAGCACCATCCCGAACCAGCGTCGGCGCATGTCCGACATTTCCTGCATGGAGGCTCGTGGGCGACTGCCAAGATATAGGAACGCCAAACCCATTGCGATAAGTGCGCGCGCAACCAGTGTGTCCCCGGCAGCCGAAATGACAAGTACGCCCAACAGCAGCGCAATCACCCCGATCAGCGACGCATATTCGAGCACTCGAAACCGATTGGTGATGATGAATGGGATCGCCCCGAACAAGAAAGCCCACAGACCCCCAATTGGCAAAATCTGAACGACTGCATTGTCGATCAGTGAAACGAGAAGCGAGAGGCTGGCGAGTCCAACAAGCGCTGCTAAAAGGCGCATGATGTTTCTTGCGAAGAGCAAATACAGGCATGTGAGGATGATGCCGCATTGTGCGATCAGGGCTGGAATCCAAAGGTGATCGAACAGACCGTCAAAGCGTAAGCCGGAATCGACCGGGAAGAACACAAGCCCGAAATTCGTTGTGAACGTTGCGGCCAAAACAAGTGCGTGGCCAAGATGCTTGTATTCTTCAGGAAGGAAGATCATCCAGCCGACGACGAACAACAAAAGTGCACAGCACAAAACGCCAATGAAGTATGCTTGTAGAACGCAAATGACCTGCGACTTAAAGATTTCAGGGCCTCGGATCAGTTGATTGGCGCACCAACCGCCGCAGAAAACCAAGATGATATCTTTGGCAAACGCGTCTGCGCCGACCTGACCAGCGCCCAGCGCCGCGAGCACAAAGGCGAAACATGCCATCGACAAAAGGAATTGCCGCATCTCGGAGCGTGCGGATTCCGAGTCTCTGATGGTGAAGAGGTCGGACATGCGAAGGCGAGCGCGAGTTGGCACGATATCTCAATTCTGCAGCAACGGCCCCCACCGGTGTGCCTTGATAGCCGTCGTCGCCTTGTTCAGGCAATATTCAATTGGGAAACAGTTTGTTGTGATCTTTAGGGCATTGTTGCGGCAATGGGCCTTAATCGCGCCGCGAAAATGTCAGGTTTGTCCGCTCTCTTTTGGTCGAGCGTCCAATCATACACCTGCCGGATCTGATTGGCCTTCTGTGGCCACATGAAGTATTCGTCTACCCGGGCCTTTGCGCTGTGTGCAATCGGGGCGAGCGCGGCAGGGTTCTTGGACAGGCGTTCAAACGTTTCTCGGAAGGCGGTAATGATCTCTTCTCGGCTACCGCAAGGCACCTTGAAACCCGTTTCGGATGTCACCAATTCGCCCGGTCCGGCATAGTCGACAATCACTGGGACAACGCCCAATGCCATCGCCTCCAGCACAACACCCCCGCCAAATTCGCGGATTGAGGGAAAGCTGAGGATGTGCGATTGGCTGAGGATGGATTGCACATCGGCATGTGGCACCCATTTGTGGAACGTCAGACCCGATAGACAATCAAGAGTTTTCGCCTGTTCCATTAGGTGGCCAAGCATCGGGCCGTCGCCGATAATATCAAGCGTCATGCGTCCGCTGCGCAAATAATCTGCTGCTGCGGCGATCAACATGTCTGCGCCTTTGTAAGGAACAAGACGCCCAACGAAACAGGCTTTCAGCACATCCCCTTTTGGCTTGGCCACTTGATTGAACCGAGTGGGGTCAATGCCGTTCTCTGGGACGTAGATTGTTTTGCTCTGATAGGCGTCTGGTATTTCGCTTTGCGTGTGGCGCGATCCGACAATCAGGGTCGACGCGTGTTTGAGAGTGTTTTCGCGCCCGGGAAGATGCTTGTAGGCATCGCGCAGATAACTCAGCCATTCTTTTTCGGCACGGCGTTCTGCATCAAAATGTTTTGGCCATGGCACGCCGCCATTCAAAGGGCCAAGGATGAATGGTACCCCAGCGCGGTCAACCTTGCGCGCAATGGGAGAGGAGATGGTTGGACTTAGCGGCGTGATCCGGTGCACAATATCGAACTTTCCAGCTTTGATAGCCTGTCCGAATTCCTTCCAGACAAGATGTTCGAACCACGGGTAGATCAAAGCATTGATAGCCTGCAGGGTCGTCCAGCCCTTGCCTTCGCCCATCCGCAGCTTTTCCGCCACCGCCCATAGCGGTCTAGCGACCGCCTCTGAATCGATCGCGGTGAAATCCTGACCTTCGATAAGACCGGCGCGAAGGATCGCATCTCGGTTACGCACCTGCGTAACCAGATGAACATCTGCGACTTCGCGCAACGCCTCGGCCAAAGACCACCCAACTAACGGGACACTGACCCATTCTGGGTTCGCAGCTTCGGCAATGGCCAGCACTCTCGGCCGGTTTGTTTTTTGTGCAGTCATATGGGGCCAGAGAACCTACAAAACCGGGCGCCATTGAAGACGGTGGCTGGATTGATATGCCCCGCGCCCATCGCGCAGGGTTTCGGCGTATCCTGTCAATGCACCTGCCATCAGCCAAGTCAACGGGGTTAGCGTTGCGTTGGGCAGCATGTCGAACACGTTGACGGCAAGGATAAGTGAGAGCGGAACGATCAACAAAGAATAGTCGTCGTCCGAACGGTAGCGCGTCTCGCGCCACAGCAAAAATACCGGCAAAACCAATAGACCGAACTCTGCCAAGAACCCAAGCCATCCCAGTTGGCCAATCAGAATGATCCAGCGACCGTCGGTGATGGTTTCGATCACCCCGTTGGACGGGTTCATGATTTGGTTACGGTCGTAGTTGCCCCATCCGAAAAGGGACTTTTCCTCTGCGCGCTCCAGTAGTCGGTTTTCGTTGGTAAAGCGGAATTCGAGTGATGCCGCGCGGTCCGGGTCAATGCTGCCCGCAGCTTGGAGGATCGCAGTCTCGGGGACCAACCCGACACCCTTAAGCGCAGGATATGCTATGGCAAAGGCCGCAATACAGACCGCGAGCCGCATCTGCCAGCGCGTGCCAAGTAGAACGATGCTGGGGATCAACACTGCTGCAAACAACCACGCACCAAGAGACTTTGCCAAGACAAGAACCGCTGTCAGATAAAGCGCAACGCCAAACAGCGCCCAGTTCGATTTGATCTGTTTCGTTTTCCAAAGCGCAAACGCCGCAACGATCGACATCAACAGAAAGAACGCGGCCCAAATCCCGTGGTAGAGGAACACCATTGGGCGGAAGCCGCCAAACCGGATCGTTTGGCTGAAATCATGTTGGTAATAGCCATAAACCCAAAGGTTCAACTGTGGGGACAGGCGCACCTCCAAAAGCATTGGCAGCGAATACAAAAGCCCACCGATCATGAAAGCAAACATCAGGTCACGCTGGTCTTCGGCTTGCGACAGGAAACGGCGCGCAAGAAGGAAGGGAATGACCAAGAGAACCTGTTGGATCACGAACCCGATGGAGTCCTTGATCGTTAGTTCCTGGATCACGAAGTCGCCCCAAAACACCGGATGCAGGTTTGTCAGCGTAGTGACGATGGGGGACAGGACAAAGAGAAACAGCAAAACCACCGCAACCGGCGATCTTGGCAGGGGTTGGAAGTCTTTTGAATAAAGCCAATACCACATGAAAAACGCACTTAGCGCCGGGATCGTGTGTTTGGTCAGTGGCGGTAACAATGGGAAGTCAAACCCTGCGGGCGCTTCTGGCAGAAACAGGTAGCCCACAAGCAAGGTCGCGATCACAGCCCGACCGGGCGGCAGTTTCTGAAACAGAATAACTGTCACCAGAGGCCATAAGGCCAGTGCGAGTGTTGCCAAGGCATTTGGCATTCAGGTTCCTGCCGTTGTCGCCTCTTTGGGCGGGTGATCCAGCCCGCGTCGTCGGGTGGCGCGGCGCCAGTTCGTGCCGCGATCTTGGTTTGGTTAGTATACTGCAATCAAATAACGGCACAATTGGTGCGGGAATGTAGCAAATACATGTCTCCAAACCGCCCGAGTGCACCGGACACTGTCTTGGAAAATTCACAGATTGGCTATATCCGGCGATCCAAAGTGGCCCTATTGGCAGCCGCGACTCATCGCTAGTGTCGCGCCAATCGCGCGAGCCACTTGGCTCGCGCCCTTCTCAGGGAGAGCCACCATGAAAATGACCACCGAAGAAGCTTTTGTCAAAGTCCTCCAGATGCACGGGATCGAACATGCGTTCGGGATCATCGGGTCTGCCTTCATGCCGATTTCGGACATCTTCCCGAAAGCAGGCATCACGTTCTGGGACTGCGCGCATGAAGGTTCCGGCGGTATGATGGCTGACGGGTATACCCGGGCTTCCGGCAAGATGAGCATGATGATCGCGCAGAACGGCCCTGGCATCACTAACTTCGTGACGGCGGTCAAAACCGCCTACTGGAACCACACGCCGCTTCTTTTGGTCACGCCGCAGGCTGCCAATAAGACCATCGGTCAAGGTGGTTTTCAGGAAGTCGAGCAGATGAAGCTGTTCGAAGACATGGTCGCCTATCAGGAAGAAGTGCGCGATGCATCGCGCGTGGCCGAAGTTCTGAACCGCGTGATCCTGAATGCCAAGCGCGCCTCTGCCCCGGCACAGATCAACATGCCGCGTGATTTCTGGACCCAAGTGATTGATATCGAATTGCCGGAAGTTGTTGAGTTTGAGCGCCCCTCGGGCGGTGACAGTGCGATCCAGCAGGCTGCTGACCTTATGTCGACTGCCAAGAACCCTGTAATCCTGAACGGTGCAGGTGTGGTTCTGGCGGGCGCTATCCCGGCCTCGATGGAGCTTGCAGAACGTCTGACTGCGCCGGTTTGTGTGGGTTATCAGCACAATGACGCGTTCCCCGGATCGCACCCGCTTTTTGCCGGACCGCTGGGCTATAACGGGTCGAAAGCTGGGATGGAGTTGATCCGTCAGGCCGACGTTGTTCTGTGCCTCGGTACACGTCTCAATCCGTTCTCGACTCTGCCGGGCTATGGCATCGACTACTGGCCCAATGACGCCAAGATCATTCAAGTCGACATCAATCCCGACCGCATCGGTCTGACCAAGAAGGTCAGCGTTGGTATCGTGGGTGATGCTAAGAAGGTGGCCGAGGGTATTCTCGCTCGCTTGTCTGACTCTGCAGGCGATGAGGGCCGTGAGGACCGGAAAGCCAATATCGCAAAGACCAAATCCACATGGGCGCAACAGCTGTCCAGCATGGACCACGAACAGGACGATCCCGGCACCACATGGAACGAACGCGCCCGTGCGTCCAAGCCGGATTGGATGAGCCCGCGTATGGCGTGGCGTGCGATTCAGTCGGCGCTGCCGAAAGAGGCGATCATCTCGTCCGACATCGGTAACAACTGCGCCATCGGCAACGCCTATCCGACGTTCGAGGAAGGGCGGAAATACCTTGCACCGGGTCTGTTTGGCCCGTGTGGCTATGGTCTTCCGTCGATCGTGGGTGCCAAGATTGGCTGCCCGGATGTTCCAGTTGTCGGTTTCTCTGGCGACGGTGCGTTTGGGATTGCAGTTACCGAATTGACCGCAATTGGTCGCCCCGAATGGCCTGCGATCACCCAGATCGTGTTCCGCAATTACCAATGGGGTGCTGAAAAGCGGAACTCAACTTTGTGGTATGACGACAACTTCGTCGGTACGGAACTGGACGAGGGCGTCAGTTATGCCGCAATTGCCAAAGCGTGTGGTCTGCAGGGCATTATTGCCCGCACAATGGATGAACTGCGCGATGCGCTGAACACCGCCATCAAGGACCAGATGGAGCATGGCAAGACCACGCTGATTGAAGCGATGATCAACCAAGAACTGGGTGAGCCGTTCCGCCGCGACGCGATGAAAGCACCCGTTGCCGTGGCAGGTATCGACCCTGCGGACATGCGCCCCCAAAAGGTCGCCTGATATGACTGACCCCGCAAAGACCGGACCTATTCTGGTCCTCAATGCGGGGTCATCTTCTATCAAGTTCGCGTTATTTGACGGGACTCTCACGGAAACCCTTTCGGGTTTGGCAGACGCTATCGGCGGCGCGTCTAGTCTGCGGATAGGTGAGGATAAGCGGGACGTCCCGCTCATAGACCACCGTGCCGCTTTGGAAGCCATCCTCAAAGCCTTGGCCGAGCGGGGGATCACCCCTGACGCGCTTCGCGCGGTCGGGCATCGCGTGGTGCATGGTGGGCGCAAGCTCACTGGTCCGATGTGCATCACCGACGAGGTGCGTGCGGAGATTGCCAATTGCACACCCTTGGCGCCGCTGCACAATCCGCACAACCTAGCTCCGATGGAGGCGTTGTCGCGGCTCGCTCCGGACCTGCCTCAGTTCGCGAGCTTTGACACATCGTTCCACGCAACCAATCCGACCGTGGCCACACGCTATGCCATTCCCAAGATGATGGAGACCAAGGGTATTCGGCGCTACGGGTTCCACGGACTCAGCTATGCGTCATTGGTCCGCCGCCTGCCTGAGATATCTGGCGAAGCTTTGCCTTCTCGCCTTCTGGCGTTTCACCTTGGCAATGGTGCCTCGCTCTGCGCGATTCACAATGGCCAGTCGATTGCCACCACAATGGGCTATTCGCCTCTTGATGGCCTGACGATGGGCACCCGCTCTGGCGGGATCGACGCAAATGCAGTGCTGCGGCTGGTCGAAGAAAACGGGCTGGCGCGCACCAAGTCAATCCTGAACCACGAGAGTGGGTTGTTGGGCCTGTCGGGTGGCAAGTCCGACATGCGCAAGCTGATGCTGGACGCATCTGCCGAAAGCGCCTTTGCGGTTGAACATTTCTGTTACTGGACGCTGCGCCATGCCGGGTCGCTGATTGCGGCGCTAGAAGGCGTTGACGCCATCGCGTTCACTGGCGGGATCGGCGAAAACGCCGTTGGTGTCCGGGCTCGGATATTGCGCGGTCTGGAATGGGCTGGTGTTCGGACCAATCCCGATTTCAACCACCGCTCTGGCCCGCGTCTGCATGCGGATAGCTCTAAAGTCGCCGTCTGGGTCATTCCCGCCGAAGAAGAGCGCATGATCGCGATGGACGCGCAGGCCTTGTTGGAGGTTGCATGAGACTCACGAATCAAGCGCGCTGCGCGAGGGCGATTGTGACCAGTGTTGAGGCGACGATGTCGTCTACTGTGGCCCCGCGACTAAGATCGCAGACCGGTCGGGCAAAGCCTTGCAGGAACGGGCCGATGGCCTGTGCACCTGCCAGTTCCTGGCACAGCTTGTACGCGATGTTGCCGGCATCGAGCGACGGGAAGACGAGGACATTGGCATCACCGCTGCCTAGTCCCTTTTTTGCTGCAATGGTGGCGTTCAGCGCGGCATCGGCTTGGACAGGTCCGGCAAAGCCGGTTGCCTCAGCCACTTCGCGCACCTTTTCCACGCTGTCGCCCGATCCGCTGGTGCCCGTCGAAAACGACAGAAGCGCGACCCGTGCATCGCCCAGCAGTGCCTTTGCAGTATCCGCAGAGGCACGCGCGATGGCTTCGAGCGCTGCGACGTCCGGATCCACGTTAACCGCGCAGTCGGCGAACACGAATTCGCGCCCGTCGGGGAACACCATCAGGAAATACGAAGACGGAATCGTCACACCGTCTGCCAGACCGATGGCCATGCTGGCCGCTTCGATCACGCGCCGTGTCGGGCTATCTGCGCCAGCGACCATGGCATCGGCTTCGCCCGCCGCGACCATCGCTGCCGCACGATACAGCGGCTTTTGCAACAGTCGCCGCGCCATTGCTTCTTTCATGCCCCGTGCAGAGACAAGGGCAGCCACCTGCGCCTGGGTGACTTCGTCCGTCACATCAAGCGCGATGCACAGCTCATTCGCACTCAGCCGTTGCGTGGCTTCGGCAACACGCGGATCGTCCCGTTCGGGAAATACCACCCGTGTTGTCGTGCCTGTGGCAATGCCGCGTGCTTTGTCCAAAACACTCATGTTACTCTCCCACTTCCGCCCGCAAAGGAGCCTTCAATGACCGATAACGTCAAGATCAACCGAGGTTTGAAGGGGGTCTATTTCGAGCGGTCCGGGGTGAGCGACATCGACGGTGCGGCTGGCACGCTTCAGTATCGCGGATATTCGATCCACGATCTGGCCATGCATGCGACCTTCGAAGAGGTCTGCCACCTGTTGATGAAGGGCGAATTGCCGAACGGGGCGGAACTTGCGGCCTTTGACGCAGAGCTGCGCGCATCGCGGTCTGTGCCTGATGCGGTTCTCGACATTATTCGCGTGTGCAAGGATGGGCACCCGATGGATGTTCTGCGCACGGCGGTGTCTGCGTTGGCTGCGTTGGAGCCGGACAGCCTTGCAACTGGGGAAGAGGCTTTCCTGCGCAACGGCATGCGGTTGACTGCGCAGGTGCCAACGCTGGTTGCCGCTCACGAGGCGATCCGCAATGGGCGTGATCCTGTTGCCCCCGATGACAGCCTTGGCCATGCGGCCAACTGGCTCTGGATGCTCAAGGGCGAAAAGCCGTCGGAGGATGCGGCGCGTCTGGCTGATGTGGATTTTGTCCTGCACGCGGAACACGGTGCCAACGCCTCCAGCTTTGCGGCGCGGGTGACGGTTGGGACGGAGGCGAACCTGCACGGTGCCATCGTGACTGCGCTCAGCACGCTGGCGGGTCCTGCGCATGGTGGTGCTGCCGAAGACGTGATGAAAATGGTCAAGGAGATCGGTACTCCGGACAAGGCGGCAGAATACGTCAAGACCAAACGCGCCAACCGCGAGGCCGTCACCGGCTTCGGCCACCGCGTCTACCGCGCCGAAGACCCCCGCGCGCGCCACATGCGCGAAGGTGTGCGTAAGCTGGGCGAAGAGATGGGAGCGCCCGAGTGGTATGAGATCCTGCAAGCCGTCGTCGAGGCGATGAAGCCCTACAGCCGACACGGACTGAACGTGAACGTGGATTTCTATTCCGGGGTGATCTACCAGTTACACGGCATCCCGATGGATCTGTACGTTCCGATCTTTGCCATCGGCCGGATGCCAGGTTGGGTCATCCAGTGCATCGAACAGCAGCGCGGCAATATTCTCATCCGTCCGCTGACGCTTTACAACGGACCGGAACCGCGGGAATGGGTATCACTTGACGATCGTTAAAACTGAAATGTAAGCGCTTGCATTATGCGCCTTTACCATCGGCGCAGAAACGTAAACACTGTCGCCAATTCTGACCGGGGCGACACCCGGCAGATCAGGGAGGATAGATATGGGCCACGTCCAGCCAGAGCTGAACCTGTCACCGAAAGTCTCAGACGAGGTGCGCAAGACCACATGCTATATGTGCGCCTGCCGTTGTGGGATCAACGTGCACATGAAGGACGGCAAGGTCGCCTATATCGAAGGCAACCGTGATCATCCGGTGAACAAAGGTGTCCTTTGTGCCAAGGGCAGTGCGGGCATCATGCAGCACAACGCGCCGTCCCGTCTGCGCGCCCCGTTGAAACGTGTTGGACCGCGCGGGTCGGGTGAGTTTGAGGAGATCAGTTGGGACGAGGCGCTTGAGATCGCTTCAGGTTGGCTCAAACCCCTGCGCGAAGAAGCCCCAGAAAAACTGGCCTTCTTCACCGGACGCGACCAGTCGCAATCCTTCACCAGCTTCTGGGCGCAGAATTTCGGCACGCCCAACTATGCCGCGCATGGCGGGTTCTGTTCCGTGAACATGGCCGCTGCCGGCATCTACACAATGGGTGGCGCGTTCTGGGAATTCGGCCAACCGGATTGGGATCACACCAAGCTCTTCATGCTATTCGGCGTGGCCGAAGACCACGACAGCAACCCGATCAAGATGGGCCTTGGCAAAATCAAGGCGCGCGGGGCCAAGGTGATTGGCGTTAACCCGATCCGCACCGGCTACAACGCGATTGCCGATGATTGGGTCGGTATCACGCCGGGTACAGACGGTCTGTTCATCCTCGCGCTTGTGCATGAACTGATGAAGGCCGGGAAGATCGACCTAGATTACCTCGCCCGCTACACCAACGCGCCCGTGTTGGTGAATGGCGATCCTAAGTCGCCGGAACACGGGCTGTTCCTGAAGGATGACAATGGCAAGCCGCTGGTCATGGACCGCGCGACCGGCAAACTGACCCCGTTCGATCAGCCGGGGGTTAAGCCTGATCTTGCCGCCAGCTACCGCCACGCCGGGATCACGCATAAAACCGTCATGCACTTGATGGCCGAACGCTATCTTGATCCGCAATACGCGCCCGAAGCTGTGGCTGAAATCTGCGGTGTGTCCGCCACCAAGATCAAGCGTATCGCGGCCGAGATTGCCCGCGTTGCCTTTGAAGAAGCGATTGAGATCGACCAGTCTTGGACCGATTTCCGCGGCGAAAAGCACGACAAGATGGTGGGCCGCCCTGTCAGCTTCCACGCGATGCGCGGCATCAGTGCCCATTCCAACGGTTTCCAGACCTGTCGCGCGCTGCACGTGTTGCAAATCCTGTTGGGCAGCGTTGAAACTCCTGGCGGTTTCCGGTTCAAGCCGCCGTATCCCAAGCCCGCAACCGCGCACCCGAAACCCCATTGCAAGGTGACACCGGGCAAGCCGCTGGATGGCCCGCATCTGGGCTTTGTGCACGGGCCGGATGACCTGTGCCTCAAGGACGATGGCACACCTGCCCGCATCGACAAAGCGTTCACGTGGGAAAACCCCATGAGCGCGCATGGCCTGATGCATATGGTGATCTCAAACGCCTATGCTGGCGATCCCTACAAGATCGACACGCTGTTCATGTACATGGCGAACATGTCGTGGAATTCGACGATGAATACGTCGGGCGTGATGAAGATGCTCACTGATACGGATGAGAACGGCGACTACGTGATCCCGCGGATCATCTACTCGGACGCCTATTCATCTGAAATGGTGGCCTATGCCGACCTGATCCTGCCCGACACGACCTATCTTGAACGGCACGACTGTATCTCGCTGCTTGACCGCCCGATCTGCGAGGCAGACGCGGCGGCGGATGCAATCCGCTGGCCTGTGGTAGAGCCGGATCGCAATGTGCGCGGCTTCCAGTCGGTGCTGTGCGAGTTGGGTGCCAAGCTCGACTTGCCGGGTTTTGTGAATGAGGACGGCAGTCAGAAATACGCGGACTACGCCGATTACATCACAAATCACCAGCGCCGTCCCGGTGTTGGCCCACTTGCCGGATGGCGGATGGGCGAAGAGGGTTTGATTGGCGGGCGCGGCGACGTCAACGAGGCGCAGATCGACAGCTATATCGCAAATGGCGGGTTCTGGTCGTCGCATGTGCCAGAGGAAGGGCTCTACTACAAACCGTGGAACAAAGCCTATCAGGATTGGGCTGTGGAGATCGGTCTATACGATGCGGCAGCCCCGTATATCTTCCAGCTGTACGTCGAACCGATGCGCAAATTCCAATTGGCCGCCGAAGGGCATGGCGACCGGCAGCCGCCTGATCACCTGCGCGAGCGGATCAAGGAAACGCTTGATCCGCTGCCGATCTGGTACGCGCCGTTCGAGGACAGGCGCGTCGACACCGAGGAATTCGCGATCCACGCGCTAACGCAGCGCCCGATGGCGATGTATCACAGCTGGGGCACCCAGAATGCGTGGCTGCGACAGATCCACGGCCGCAACCCGCTCTACCTGCCGACCAAGTTGTGGGAAAAGCACGGGTTCAACACCGGCGATTGGGCCAAGGTCACGTCGGCGCATGGTGACATCACCGTACCCGTTGCCCACATGGCGGCGCTCAATGAAAACACCGTCTGGACGTGGAACGCCATCGGCAAACGCAAAGGTGCATGGGCCTTGGACAAGGACGCGCCCGAGGCGACCAAAGGCTTCCTGCTCAACCACCTGATCCACGAACTGCTGCCGCCAAAAGGCGACGGTTTGCGCTGGGCAAACTCTGACCCGATCACGGGGCAGGCGGCGTGGTTTGACCTGCGGGTGAAGATCGAAAAGGTCGATGGACCTTCGGAATCCCACCCTGTGTTCGATGAGTTGAAATCGCCTGTTGGCAAGGGACCAGACGAACTGCGCTGGAAGGTGGAGTCATGAGCACTGCTGTGAAAGCAACGCTACTGGCCATCGCTGTGGTGATGATCGGCATGGCCGGTTCGTTCATCTGGTTCGTTGCGACTTGGGACAAAGAGGCAGAACAACCGATCGGGTTCGCGCCAGTACCAACCATCCAGATCACCGAGGACCGCACAGCATGACGCAGCTTCCTGAAAAGACCGAACGTAAGATGGGTCTGGTGATCGACCTTGATACCTGTGTGGGCTGCCATGCCTGTGTCGTGTCGTGCAAAGGCTGGAACACGGAAAACTACGGCGCACCCCTTTCGGACCAAGACCCATATGGCGCGGACCCGTCAGGCACGTTCCTCAACCGGGTTCATTCCTACGAGGTGCAGCCCGAAAGCGGCCCGGCGCAGTTGATCCATTTCCCGAAATCCTGCCTGCATTGCGAAGACGCGCCTTGCGTGACCGTCTGCCCGACGGGTGCCAGTTACAAGCGCACCGAAGACGGGATCGTTCTGGTGAACGAGAAAGACTGCATTGGCTGCGGCCTCTGCGCTTGGGCCTGCCCCTACGGCGCGCGCGAGTTGGACAAGGCCGAAGGAGTGATGAAGAAATGCACGCTTTGCGTGGACCGCATTTATAACGAGAACCTCCCCGAGGAAGACCGAGTTCCCGCCTGCGTGCGCACCTGTCCGTCCAACGCCCGCCACTTTGGCGATCTGGGCGACCCGGATAGTGAGGTCAGCCAACTGGTCGCCGAACGTGGCGGGATGGACCTGATGCCCGAGCAGGGCACCAAGCCCGTCAATAAGTACCTGCCGCCGCGTCCCAAGGATCGGCTGAACGAAGAAATCGACATCCTTGCCCCTCTGCTCGCCCCTGTGGTTGAAGAGCCCAAGGGCTTTCTGGGATGGCTCGACAAGACGCTGGAGAAACTCTGATGCACCCGGCTCCGTCCATTATCGCCTTCAGCACGTTTTCCGGGCTTGGCTTGGGTTTGCTCTTCTGGCTGGGGATTGATCCGACAGCGCCAACTGGCTGGGTGGCCTTCGCGTTCTTCGCGATTGCCTATGCTTTGGCCGTAGGCGGCCTGATCTCTTCGACCTTCCACCTTGGCCGTCCCGAACGGGCGATCAAAGCCTTCACGCAATGGCAAACAAGTTGGCTGAGCCGCGAGGCGTGGTGCGCGGTTGCCGCTCTGGTGACCATGGGGATTTATGCGGTCCTCTTGGTGTTCTTCGACACGCAGGTTTCCATCCTCGGCTGGATCGGGGCCGTTTTTGCGCTGGCAACCGTTTACACAACCTCGATGATCTATGCGCAGCTCAAGACGGTGCCGCGCTGGAACACTGTTTTGACTTCTGCGCTTTTCATTGCCTTGTCGATTGCTGGCGGCGCGTTGCTATCTGGTCGTGTCACCATCGGTCTGGTCCTGCTATTGGTCGCGGGTGGCCTTCAGGCGCTTTGGTGGAAAACCGGTGACACCCGGTTCAAGCAAAGCGGAACCGACCTTAAGACCGCAACCGGTCTTGGTAACATTGGCGAGGTCCGTGCTTTTGAGCCGCCGCATACCGGTACGAACTACCTGCTGAATGAGATGGTCTACACCGTGGGCCGCAAGCATGCGCAAAAGCTGCGGATGATCGCGCTGGTGCTGATGCTGGTTGTGCCTGTGCTGCTTCTGCTGCTGCCCTATCCGCACATATTCGGATTGCTGGCCCTGATCAGCCACATCGCGGGTGTCCTGGTGTCCCGCTGGCTGTTCTTTGCAGAAGCGGAACACGTGGTCGGTCTTTACTACGGGATGCGGTAACCCATGCCATTCCTTCCGGGGTTCGATACGCGCTGGAAGGATGTTCCCGACTATATCCTCGGGATCACCAAGGACATTTGGGAAGACCGCGGCATCCACACGCTGCACCAATATTACGGGCCAGAGCTTGTAGTCCGCTCTCCAGCTTCTGTCATAAAGGGCAACACCGGGATCATCGCCGCGACCGAGGCCACTTTGGCCGAATTTCCGGATCGTCAGCTTCTGGGTGAAGACGTGATCTGGTGTGCCACTGGCGACGATAGCTTCCTGTCTTCGCATCGTCTCTATTGCACCGCCACACATGACGGACCGGGTGTGTATGGCGCGCCGACGGGGCGCAAACTCGCCTACCGCATCCTTGCCGATTGTTGGTGTCGCGACAACGGCGTGCATGACGAGTGGTTGGTACGGGATCAGGGTGCGATTGTCCGGCAGATGGGTTTGGATGTGGTCGATTGGACCCGCGACCTCATCGCGCGCGAAGGTGGGCCAGACGTTTGCGTGAAACCGATGACACCCGCGATTGACTTGCCCGGACCTTACAAAGGTACCGGCAACGACAACCCTTGTGGACAGGCTTTGGCCGATATCCTGATCCGGATCGCCAATGCTGAATTCTCTGTCATCCCCCAAAACTATGACCGCGCTGCCGAGCTTGTTTATCCCGGGCATGTCACAGGCGTGGGTCACTCAGATGCAGACCGGTTTTGGATGCAACTTCACGCGGCATTCCCAAGCGCGCAGTTTTCTATCGATCACCAAATCGGGATGGAGGAACCGCTGTGCGGTGCGCGTGCTGCGGTGCGCTGGTCTTTGCACGGCACCCATTCCGGCTGGGGCATGTTTGGCGTGCCGACCGGGGTCGAAGTGTTCATCATGGGCGTCATACCAACGGCCCTATGAATTGACCGCTTTGGCATATTCTCGGTCACTGATAGAACGGACGCGTTCCTGATCGTTTGCGAAGAAGTTCCACGCGTCACAGCATCGCGCAACGATGTCGTCGTAGGTATCGAACACGGAAA
>JANSYF010000008.1 GCA_024742575.1 Paracoccaceae bacterium
GTCCGTGATGATGCCGAGGATGTCCGACTCCTTCATGATGAGGAGTTCTTCGCCATTGACCGTCACTTCTGTGCCCGACCATTTGCCGAAAAGGACCTTGTCGCCGGCTGCAACAGCCATCTCGATCAGCTCGCCACTGTCTTTGCGCGCGCCTTCGCCACACGCAACAACCACGCCTTCTGCCGGCTTTTCTTTGGCGCTATCTGGGATGATCAGGCCACCAGCAGTTTTTTCGTCACTTTCAGTGCGACGGACCAGCACGCGGTCATGAAGCGGTTTAAATGCCATCTTCGAGTCTCCTTGCTCAAAGTTTCCACTATAAAGTCCCTCGCTCCCCGAAGGACTGTTGTCACTCTTCGTAGCTGAGTGCTAACGGCGGTTAACTAGGCATCGCGAAAGCCTGAGTCAACACGCTCAATTGTAAATCTTTCACGAAATTAGGGGGTCGATGGGGCTTGTATTCAGTAGCTTGGTGACCGTTCCGCCCAGCCTGCAAAGATCTTTTCCAGAGCCACCACTACGTAATAGAGAACGATGCCCATCAGCGCCAACGCGATCAACACGGCAAACATGAGCGGGTAGTCTGAATTCGTCTTGCCCGAGTCGAACAACGCCCCTAGGCCACGTCCGTGGGGCGACACGATTTCCATTAAGTTGGTGCCGATGAACGCAAGTGTCACAGCCACTTTGAGCGCGCCAAAGAACTCAGGAAGCGTTTTGGGCAATGCGATTTTCCAGAAGATCGTTGTCTTGGACGCCCCCAGAGAGGCGAGAATGTCGCGGTATTCTGGCTCCAACGTACTTAGGCCGATCGAAACTGAAACCGCGATCGGAAAGAACGAGATCATGAAAGCGATCAAGATCGTGTTGAAGTTGTGATCCCCCACAAACAGCAACGCCACGATCGGCACCACGGTCGCCTTGGGGATCGCATTGAACCCCACCAGCAATGGATAGAGCGCGTCGCGCATCGTTCTCGAAAACCCCATGACCATTCCAAGAAACACGCCGAAGACGATGGCCAAAAGGAGGCCGACAACCGTCCGCCAAAGCGTTTGCCATCCCATTACAAAGAACAGTTCCCAATAGCGGGCATAGGCCGGGGGCAGGTCGGAAGGTGAAGCCATCACATAATTCGGCCAGCCATTGACCCACACGAGAAATTCCCAAAACACGCCGAAAAGCACGATCGCAGAGAGCGGAACAAGGATCTGACGAAGAGTCATGTTGCAGTCTCCTCAGCATCGGTGCGGCCCTGCGCGATCTGGATCTGATGGCGCAAGATATTCAAGGCCTCGGCAGATTCGGGCGTATAGAGGTGTTCGATGTCACGGTCGCCGGTCAGGTGGACGTCCATCACATATTGCGTCTTTGCAGGACGTCCGGACAGAACCACCACCTGATCGGCCAGAAAGATCGATTCTCGCAGGTCATGAGTGATGAGAACGCCAGTGAACGGCTCTTCGGCCTTTACCTTGTGCATGGTTTGCCAAAGGTCTTCGCGAGTGAATGCATCCAGCGCGCCAAACGGTTCATCCAAGATCAGAACGTCGGGTTTGTGAACAATCGACCGACACAGCGACGCGCGTTGGCGCATCCCGCCAGACAATTCGCTAGGGCGTTTTTCCTCGAACCCTTCAAGACCGACCAGCGCCAAAAGCTTGCGCGCCCTGTCTTCCTGTTCACGTTTGCTAAGCTTGGTTGGCACAATCTCCAGCGGCAACATCACGTTTTGCAGGATTGTACGCCATTCCAGAAGAACAGGATTCTGAAAGGCCATGCCGACTGTCGACTTTGGCCCTTTGACCAATTCGCCATGCAGCCAGACTTCGCCGTGATCCGGCTTCATCAGGCCGGCGATCAATCTGGTCAAAGTGGATTTACCACAGCCCGATGGCCCGACAACCGCAGCGAACCCGCCTTCCGGAACGCTGAGTTCCAGACCATCGAGAACCGGCAATGGCCCAGACTTGGTTGGGTAGGCGTGCCGCACGCCTTTGATTTCGATAAGATTTTCCGACACGCGCACCGCCCAAGATCAAGGGCCGATCACGAAAACAATGATCGGCCCGATGGTAGATTTATTTCAGCATACGCGCACTGGCGACAGGCAGATATGCATCGGTGAAATAGAGACTCGCAGTCGGTTCATTCTGGAACTCGTATGTCTGCGCGATTTGCTCAATGGCTTTCGCCATACGCGCATCATCAATGCCGCCCATACCGTTTGCCATCGCAAAGTCCGTCGCAACGTTGGCGTCGATCGCCAACTCCAGACGACGCTTTTCAAGCTCTGCGTCGGCGGCCGGGTTCCGTTCGATCAAGCTTGCGATTGCCGTATCCGGGTCTGCGATCGCATCTTTCCAACCAGCGGCCACGGCACCCAGAAAGCCCTTGATCAGTTCGGGATTGTCGGCCGCAAAGTTGGTATTCGCGATAATCGCATTGCCGTAAAGGGCAAGACCGTAATCCGCCATCAGAATGGTCGAGATGTCCTCTTCCGGCACACCCAGACGAACGAGGTTCAGGTAAGACGAGAACGAGAAGCCAGTGACAGCAGCCACATTGCCTTCGGCCAGCATTGGTTCGCGTGTCGGAAAACCAACAGGTTCAACCGTGATCGCGTCGACATTCAGATCGTTGGCAATGGCAAACGCGGGGAATTGTGCCCATGCCCCATCAGGCGGCGGCGCGCCAAGCACTTTGCCTTCAAGGTCTTTCGGCGTTTCAACACCCAGAGACTTGCGGCCGATGATGGCGAAAGGTGGCTTGTCATAAACCATCATCACAGCCGTCACGGGGGCACCGGGGTTTTGGTCAAGAAATTTGATCAACGAGTTGATGTCCGCAAAGCCAACGGGGAAAGCGCCAGTCGCCACTTTCGGGATCGCATCAAGAGACCCCTGCCCTGCCGAGATCTCGACTTTCAGACCTGCCGCTTCGAAATGACCATTATCGATCGCCGCGAAATACGGTGCAGCCGGGCCTTCGAATTTCCAGTCGAGCGCGAACGGAAAGTCCGCTTGTGCAAGGGCAGCGCTTGCAAAGCTCAGTGTTGTGGCGAATGCCGCCAGCGTTTGTTTTAACATCAGGTATCTCCCCGGTTTTTGTTCACGCAAACCTGTTCCATCGCCTTTGAAAACGGAACATGAAGCGCTGTTTGTATGAACCCGCAGCGATTCAGAGCACAATTCTTGCGCAGTTCTAACGATTCTGCCCAATTGATTAGCATGCACTACCCGCCTGCCAAGTGAAAAAAGCACGCAATCGACAATGCAAAGCCTGTGCAGAGCCGGTCTAACGTGCTTTTTTAAGGCCATTGAATGGCTGAATTTGAGGATACTTAGATGCAACGATTGATTGCCCTCTCCCTGACCATGTTTGCAACGATGGCGTCCGCTCAGAACCAGCCCAATACGGTTCTCGTTATGGACGGGTCCGGGTCAATGTGGGGGCAGGTCGATGGCGTGGCCAAGATCACCATCGCGCAAGAGGTCGTGGGCAAGCTATTGTCGGATTTCCCGGCAGAACAGGGACTAGGCTTGACCGTCTATGGGCACCGTGAACGTGGTGAATGCACGGATATCGAAACCGTCGTCGCGCCCGCACCGGGAACAGCAGTGGATATTGCCGCGGCTGTGAACGGGATCAAACCTTTGGGTAAAACGCCCATGACCGACGCCGTAATCGCCGCAGCGCAGGCGCTTCGCTACACAGAAGAAAAGGCGACCGTGATCCTTGTCAGCGACGGGGTAGAAACCTGCAATCCTGATCCATGCGCAGCGGCGCGTCTGCTGGAAGAGGCTGGCATTGATTTCACCGCCCATGTGATCGGCTTCGACGTCGGCTCTGACCCCGAGGCGCTGGCTCAGATGCAATGCATCGCCGACGAAACTGGCGGACAATTCCTGACAGCCGACACCGCAGATCAGTTGACCGCAGCCCTGACACAGGTCGCCGCCGCCCCCGAACCGGAACCAGAACCTGTCGTGGTGCCAACCACGCTGACAGCTGTGATCGAAGGCACTGACGTATTGGTGTCCGGCCTAGTTCTTTGGGAACTGACCAGTAACACCGACACCGTCCTCAGTGATACCGAAGGCAATCCACTCGACCTGCAATTGCCTGAAGGATCTTATACGGCCATTGCCTATAGCGTTGCCCTTGAAACCGAGATGACACGCCAATTCGTGGCCATTGGCGAAACCGCAACTGTGCAGATCGCCTTTCCCGAACCGCAGGAAACGGCACGCGTCCTCGCGCCTGCCGAAGCGGTCGCAGGAAGCACGATCCAAGTAGGTTGGGAGGGGCCGAACGAAAAGGAAGACTATATCGGCATCGGTGCCGTAGATGCCAAAAACGCGGACCAGTGGCGCAACTGGGCCAACACATCATCAGGCAATCCATTAGAGTTGTTGATCCCGCCGACACCAGGCCCGCATACCATCACATATTTCAAACGTGACGGCCGCGAACCGCTAGGACAGACCGAGATCATGGTCACACCCGCGGCTGCGACCCTTCAGACTGTTGCCGAGGCCCCGGCAGGCTCTGAAATCATGGTCGACTGGACAGGCCCGAATTACACAGAAGACTATATTGGCATCGGCAAGGTTGATGCGGACGGTGCAAATCAGTGGGAAAACTGGACCTATACGCGCGATGGATCACCCGCCAAACTGACCATCCCGGCAGAGCCAGGCGACTATGCCATCACCTACTTCATGCGGCAGGAAAGAACACCACTCGCGACCATAGCCTTCACGGCGACGGATCTGACTGCCAACATCATCGCGCCGACCGAGGCGGTTGCCGGATCGACCATCGAAATCGGTTGGACAGGCCCGAACTATACCGAGGATTACATCGGTATCGGGCGCGCAAATGCAGACGGCGCGGCCCAATGGGAAAACTGGACTTATACCCGCGAAGGCACCCCCCTTGACCTCGTCATGCCCGCAGAACCCGGCGATTACCTCATCACTTATTTCCAGCGGCAGGATCGGACTCCTCTTGTGTCGGTCCCGATCACTTTGACGGCGGTCGACGCCAGCATTACCGCACCAACCGAGGCGTTTGTCGGGTCGACCATCGAAATCGGCTGGACAGGCCCGAACTATGCCGAAGATTACATCGGGATCGGGCGCGCAGATGCGGATGGCGCAAACCAGTGGGAAAACTGGACATACACCCGTGACGGAAGCCCGCTTGATCTGGTGATGCCAGTGGAACCCGGCGACTACCTCATCACCTATTTTCAGCGGCAGGACCGCTCGTCCCTGACTTCTGTTCCGATTTCCCTGAAACCGGTTGAGTCATCACTTCAGGCTCCAACCAACGCTCCGGCCGGATCGACCATTGACGTCGCGTGGACCGGGCCAAACTACAGCGAGGACTACCTAGGGATCGGGCGCACGGATGCGAACGGCGCGAGCCAATGGGAAAACTGGACATACACGCGCGACGGCGCGCCGGCCAAGTTGCTAGTCCCGGCAACGCCCGGTGACTATGTCATCCGCTACTTTGTCAGGCAGGATCGCAGCGCCATTGCAGAAACTCCCATCACCGTAACCCCGGTTGAGGCGACGCTGATTGTTCCCGCAAAGGCGGCGCCGGGTGCGACCGTCAAAATTGGGTGGACGGGACCGGACTATGCCGAAGACTACATCGGCGTGGGCCCGGTGGGTGCCGACGGCGCAGCGCAATGGCAAAGCTGGGCCTATACCCGCAGCGGCAACCCGGCGACGATCACCTTACCGGATGCTCCGGGAGACTACGTGGTGCAGTATTTCATCCGTCAGGACCGGGAAAGCATCGCATCTGCGACGATCAAAGTCGAATAATCGCTCTCACGTCTCACCAAGGCTTTCGCCCCAATCCACCAAGCCCTGACGCCCTTCCGGCGTCAGGTCATACACACCGGTTTCGACCTTGCAGAACCAGCCATAGTGGTTGTCGCGCATCAGCGTCGTGGCGTTGCCAACCCCAGTGGCCTTGGCCACGATTGCGCCTTTCTCGGCACCTGTTTCGGCAAGATACATCGCGCAGCGCAGCGCATCCTGCCGGTAGGCGGTGACAATGCCGTGGCGGGTGGCGCCCCCGGCATTCGGATCACCTTCAAGCCGATGAAATTCTCGCAGTAGCTTTTCGCGCTTCGCTTTGTTTTGGCGCGGCAGATAGGGGCCGGGATCGCACTGGGCTTCAACAACCCCATCAGTGCGCACTGTCAGAAACCCCAGCCCCAGACGCCGGCACATTATCCGGTTCTCACGTAGGGACCGGCGCGCGTTCCTACCTGTCGGTTTGGACACGGCGATATAGACCAAATCGGTCATTCGAAGGCGCGTTACCGCCTGATGATAAAGCGTCAGGTTCAAACGCAGTTTTAGCTCGACCACGATTGGGTCTTCATCACCCCGAACCGCAACAAGGTCCACCGCGCCAACCTCGCCTTTGACTGAGTACCCCTGCGCCTCAAGAAAGGCTTTTACAGGCGGATAAAGATCGGCTTCACGCTCCATACCCCATCAATGAGCGACCGCCTTGCCGGTGGCAAGCACAACGCCTAGCTTCCTGACACGGAACGTTGAAAAGGATGCTTGGATGATTGCTCGTCTGCTGTCGGTTTTGTGCTGTCTTGTGCTGGCGCAGCCTGCCTCTGCGACCTGTTCGGGCGATGATCTGCGTGCAACCCTTGACCAAGGAGAGCGCGATCGCCTTGATACTATGGTCGCCAACGACCCTTTTGCAGAAGGCAATCACTGGAAAGCCACACGCGGTGGTGCCACGCTGCACCTGATCGGGACGATGCACTTGTCTGATCCACGTCTGGACGCGCCCTTGAGCCGCCTGCAACCAACCATCGAAAGCGCAGATCTGCTATTGCTTGAAATGACAAGTGCAGATGAACTGGCTTTGCAGCAGCGCCTGTCTACCGACCCAAGCCTTCTGCTTTTGCCAGACACAACGCTGCCGGAACTCTTGAACGACGCACAATGGACACAGATGTCAAAGGCCCTGAATGCGCGCGGCGTGCCTTCGTTCATGGCTGCACGGTTTCAGCCATGGTACGTCTCAATCCTTTTGGCAATCCCACCTTGCGCCGCGTCCACCGATCTGTCCGAAGGCGGAATGGACGCCCGCATAGAAGAAATCGCGACCTCGGTCGACATTCCCAGTGCCGCGCTCGAGGATGTCGAGACGATCTTCGCCGCATTTGCGGATCAGCCCAGAGATGTGCAAATCGACATGATGCTGTCCGCTTTGGTCGATCCAACCACCAGCGAAGACCTTTTTGCAACGCTGCTTGCCAGCTATTTCGATGAGACCCCCGCCGAAGGCTGGGCCATGTCGACCATTCTTGCCGAACGGTACAGCCCGATCTCGTCCGATGCCGCTGCCGAAATCTTTGCAACCATGGAGCAAAAGTTGCTGATTGATCGAAACCGCGCGTGGATTCCCGTTTTGATAGACGCAACCCAGAAGCATGATACCGTCCTTGCAGCCTTCGGCGCAGCTCATTTACCAGGTCAAAACGGAGTTTTGGCGCTTCTCCAAGCCGAGGGGTTTTCTCTGGAGCGACTACCCTTTTGACGCAACGCGTCCCCGAACCTGGCTGTCATCCTTTAGCAAAAGGGTCAGTGCAACCATCGTCATAGCGACCCCAACAAGAATGAGAATGGGCGGCAACGGTCGGCCCAGCGCCATCTCCCACAGGATCACCCAGCTTGGCGTGAGATAGGTATAGGCCATGACCTTGGCTGACGGAATGCGCATGGTCGCATATTGGAGTATCAGAAACGTCGCGGCACTGGCAAAAACCGAAGTATAGGCAATGGTCACCCAGACGACCAAGGGCAGATTGACCCAATCCGTCGCCCTCAAAGACGGAAAACCGAACACCAGCAAGAGCGCTGATCCTGCCAAAAGAACACCCAAGGTAAAGACGGCAGGCCTTTCGCCCCGGTTCAACTTTGGCACCAAAGGGGCATAGGCCGCATGGGCCACGCACCCAACGAAATAGATCATCTCTCCGCGACCGATCTCGAAGGCCAAAAGCGCCGAAAGCTCGGCGCGAAAGATCACCCAAAGCGCACCGATGCCGCCAATGGTCAGCGCGATGCCCATGCGACCTGTCAGCACTTGGCGCAACAAAAGCCAGCCGAAGCCAGCAGCAATCATTGGGGTCAATGTAAAAACAGCAGCCATCGAAACCGGTGCGCCGGTTTTCAGCCCTTCGAACATCAGAACGAAATACGTCACGAGAAACAGCGCCAACACGAGGTAACGCCACGGCGCATCTAGTGCAGAGCGGTTCACACCACCGGTTGAGAAAACGAGGATCGCCAAGACTGCGGCGGCGATAACGAAGCGCACCGCATTCAGTGCGTCAGGTGCGATATGCGGCGCAGCCATTGAACCCAGCGAGAACGACCCCGCCACAAGAGCGGAAAAGGCCAACATGGCCAAGTGACCACGATGTGCTTCGGTCATGTCAGGCTTGCAGTGCGTCAAGCGCTTTGACCGCTTCTTTAAGATGCGCCAGCAAAGCCTGAACCTTTGCTGTCCGGTGCAGATCGACATGCGTGACCAACCAAAGCGGCGCAACCCATTCTTCCTTTGGGGTCATAACCTCGACCAGATCGGGATCAGATTCACCTTCCAAGATAGGCATGAACCCAAGTCCAGCTCCGCTACGAACAGCGGTTATCATGCTTTGGGTATCCGTCGCGCGGAATACCACACGGTCATACGGCACTTTGGACCGAAGCCACTTCTGGAATGGCGCGCGCCCATCGGGATTGTCATTGCCCACATATACATGATCAGCCAGCTCGCTTTCATCTTTCGGCAAGCCGTGCTTTTCGACATAGCTCTTTGACGCATACAATCCGATTTTCAGCTGCGCGAGAGGCTGCACGACATTGTCCGGCTCATCTGGAACAGATCCCGCGCGGATGGCGACATGCGCTTCGCCGTATTCAAGGCGGAACACACGCGCATCCGTCAGGTAACGCACCACAACGCCCGGATAGTTTGCTTTGAAATCAGCGAGAACCGGCACGAGGAAGTTCGACAATTCAACAATCGACGTGACCATCAACTCGCCACTCACATCGGCACCGCGCCCCCGAATCCGACCTACCAACTGCTGTAATTGATCCTCGGTTGTCTGAGCAACTCGCGCAAGGTCTTCACCGGATTCGGTTGGGGTGTAGCCGCGCGCATGCCGCTGGAACAGCTTGACGCCCAGACGCGCCTCTAGGGCGTCAATGTGGCGGATGACGGTGGCGTGGTGAACGCCCAAAACCTCTGCAGCGCCGCTTACTGTACCCTGCCGCGCAACTTGATACGCCGTGCGCACTTCATCCCAATGTTCCATCTCAAACCTCTGTGCATCCATTCACACCTGATGCGCACTTCTCAGTATTTCGTGCGCAGAAACAAGACATAAGTAATCATCACAGACAAACAAGTTCGTGACTGGAGAGTCCCATGACAAAAACCGTTCTGCGCATCGACGCATCCGCCCGCCACACCGGCTCTGAAAGCCGCACACTGACACAACGCATCATCGACCGCCTTGCGCCTGAAACCGTGATCACTCGGGATCTGGCTGTTGCCGTGCCTGCCATCGACGCAGATTGGCTTAGCGCCAATTGGACACCCGAGGATCAGCGTACCGACGCGCAGCGCGCAGCACTGGCTCTGTCCGACACGCTGATCGAAGAGATAAAATCGGCAGACACCATCGTGATTGGCGCGCCGATCTACAATTTTGGCATCCCTGCAACGCTGAAGACATGGGTTGACTTGATTGCCCGTGCGGGGATCACGTTCAAATATTCGGAAACTGGCCCCCAAGGTTTGTTGACTGGCAAACGCGCAATTGTGGCAATCACATCTGGCGGCACCCAAGTCGGTTCGGACATCGATTTTGCAAGTGGCTATCTGCGCCATGTGTTGGGCTTTGTCGGGATCACAGATGTTCAGTTTGTTGCGGCAGATCAGTTGATGGTCGATGCGGACGCCTCACACGCGAAGGCCAATGCGGCACTTGAGGCGCTCGCCGCCTGAACAAGCTGGCGCGCGGGTTGACTCTGCGCGCCATTTTGCCCTAAACGCCGCACAACTCCGGGAAGCATGACTTTCCGGTCCCTTGGACACAGTCCGGGATCGCCCCCCACCAGCGTGTTACGCCCGTGGGGGCGTTTGACGTTTGGAATATGCGCCGTTGGCCCTTACATCGAGGGAACAATCAGTGGCAAAGGAGGCGAAAGCCCATGTTTGAAAATCTGTCCGACCGCCTTTCAGGCGTCTTTGATCGGCTCACCAAACAGGGCGCGTTGTCCGAGGACGATGTAAAAACCGCGCTTCGCGAAGTGCGCGTCGCACTGCTTGAGGCCGATGTATCGCTGCCGGTGGCCCGCGACTTTATCAAAGCGGTACAGGAAAAGGCGACTGGTCAGGCGGTCACAAAGTCGATCACGCCCGGTCAGCAGGTCGTTAAGATCGTCCATGACGAACTCAAGCACGTTCTGACCGGTGACGAAGACCCCGGCGCTCTCAAAATCGATAATCCGCCCGCACCAATCCTGATGGTTGGTTTGCAGGGTGGTGGTAAAACCACAACCACAGCCAAGATCGCCAAGCGCCTGAAAGAGCGGGACGGCAAGCGCGTGCTCATGGCATCGCTTGACGTCAATCGCCCAGCGGCGATGGAACAGTTGCAAATTCTCGGCACCCAAATCGGTGTGGACACCCTGCCCATTGTTAAGGGCGAAGACCCTGTTGCCATCGCCAAGCGTGCCAAAACGCAGGCGTCGCTGGGTGGCTACGACGTTTATATGCTCGACACTGCGGGCCGTCTATCCATCGACGAAGAGCTGATGGCGCAGGTCGAAGCGGTGCGCGATGTCGCCAACCCGCGCGAAACGCTGCTTGTCGTTGACGGCCTGACGGGTCAGGACGCTGTGCACACAGCAGAAAACTTTGACGAACGCATCGGCATCACCGGTGTGGTCCTCACCCGTATGGACGGTGACGGACGCGGTGGTGCAGCGCTGTCGATGCGGGCTGTGACCGGCAAGCCGATCCGCTTTGTCGGCCTTGGCGAAAAGATGGACGCGCTCGAAACCTTTGAGCCGGACCGGATCGCTGGCCGCATTCTGGGCATGGGCGACATCGTAGCCCTTGTCGAAAAGGCGCAGCAGACGCTTGAGGTCGAACAGGCCGAGCGGATGATGAAGCGCTTCCAGAAGGGGATGTTCAACATGAACGACCTCAAGATGCAGCTGGAACAGATGATGAAGATGGGTGGCATGGAAGGCATGCTGGCCATGATGCCCGGCGCGCAGAAGATGCAAAAACAGATGGATGGCGCAGGGATCGACGACCGCATGTTGCGTCAGCAGATCGCACTGATCAACTCCATGACCAAAAAGGAACGCGCGAACCCGCAGCTCCTTCAGGCCAGCCGCAAAAAGCGCATCGCCAAAGGTGCGGGCATGGAAGTGTCCGAGCTTAACAAGCTTCTCAAGATGCAGCGCCAGATGGGCGACATGATGAAGAAGATGGGCAAGATGGGCAAAGGCGGCATGCTGAAACAGGCCATGAAGGGCATGATGGGCAAGGGTGGCGGCAGCCCCGAAGAAATGATGGGCCAGATGGACCCGAAGGCTCTGGAACAGGCGGCCAAGGCGATGGGTGCAAAGGGTGGCATGCCCGGTCTTGGCGGCATGGGTGGCTTGCCACCGGGCCTCAGCGGGTTCGGCAAGAAGAAGTAACTTTCGATGCGAGAAGCCCCCGTCATAACCACGCCGCGGTTGCGTCTGCGTCCACATCGCATGGACGACATGGAGGCCCTCTGGGCTTTCTACCAGACACCGCGTGCGGCCTTTATCGGCGCACCCAAGAACAGGACGCACCTGTTCTACGGGTTGTCATCCGAAGTGGTCGCATGGGACTGGATGGGGCACGGGGCTTGGGCAGTCGACACGACAGAGCGCGACTTCATAGGTCAGGTGGCAATCACCCAACCGCCGCACTTCCCCGAGCGCGAGATCGGCTGGACCTTGTTCGAGTACGCCGAAGGCAAAGGCTACGCGACCGAGGCGGCAACCGCAGCACTGGGGTGGGCATGGGAACAGGGTTTTGAGACCCTCGTCAGCTATATCACGCCGGAAAACGCACGCTCCATCGCGCTTGCGGAACGGCTTGGTGCCGTTCACGACCCTGACGCGACTTTGCCTGACGGCGAAACTGCCGAAGAAACCGTTGTCTACCGCCACAGCCCGGACATCGACGGCAGCCCGGAGGCTTACGCATGAGCCTCACCAACGCACCCATTCTGGAAACCGACCGACTGATTCTGCGCGGCCCACAAAAGGCCGACGCCGAAGCGATGATCGCGTTCCTGATGGATGACACCCGCGCCGAAGGCTTTGGCGGCTATACCAACCGTTCGGATTCGTGGCGCTGGTTCACGCTAAACGTTGGCCACTGGCACTGGCACGGTTACGGATATTTCACCATCGAAGACAAAGCGACCGGGAACCCCGCTGGGATCAGCGGCATCTGGAACCCCGAAGGTTGGCCAGAACCCGAAGTGGGCTGGGTGGTGTTTGACGGTTTCGAAGGCAAAGGTATCGCCTTTGAGGCCGCAACCCGCGCTCGCCAATGGGCTTATGACGACCTTGGGTTCACCACTCTGACCTCGAACATCGTGCCGGGCAACACCCGGTCGATCCGTCTGGCCGAGCGCATGGGCGCCACCTATGAGCGGACCTACGACAACCCGAACATGGGCGAAGACATGCTTTATCGCCATCCGGGGCCGGAGGCGCTGGCATGAACATGGTTATTCCGACAATAAAGACCAAGCGCCTGGTCCTGCGAGCACCGAAACTCGACGACTTCGAACCACTCTGCACCTATTTTCAGGATCCGCGCAGCCGCTTCAATGGTGGCTTGTTGGACCGCAGCGAAGTTTGGGGCGTGCTGCTGAAAAATGCTGGGCAGTGGCAGTTGCGCGGGCACGGACTTTGGCACATCGCGCTTGGCGAGAATGACACCTATGTTGGCTTCACTGGCATCTTTCATCCCTTTGACTGGCCGGAACCCGAACTGGGCTATGGCATAGCAGCCAACTACGAAGGCAAAGGCATCGCCTATGAGGCCGCAATGGCCGCGCGTCAGGCCGCCGCGACCCATCTGGGGCTAACCAATCTGCCCAGCTACATCGCACCCGACAACGCGAGATCGCAAGCGCTGGCGATGCGCATGGGCGCTGTACGAGAGCCGGACATCACATTGCGAGACAAGACCGCGACTGTCTACCGTCACCCCAAGACGGAGGTGCTCTGATGGGCCACCGCGACATCCCCGTTCTCGAAACTAAGCGCCTGTCTCTGCGCAGCCCCAAGGCCGAGGATTACCCAGACTTCAAGGCAACCTTTGCGTCGTACCGGTCCCGCTTCATGGGTGGGCCGCTCAATGGCTATGAGGCGTGGATGCTTTACGCAGCCGAGATCGGCCATTGGGAAATCCGCGGCTTTGGCATGTGGATGGTGCACCTCAAGGACACCGACGAAACCGTCGGCATGGCCGGTGGATGGTCGCCCGCGAAATGGCCCGAGCGGGAAATCGCATGGATCATATGGCCGGATTGCGCGGGCAAGGGCTTTGCGCTGGAAGCGACCCACCGAGTGCGCCGTTACTTCTATGACGAAAAAGGCTGGGACACGGCCGTCAGTTATCTTGATCCCAAAAACCTCGACAGCATCCGTCTGGCCGAGCGCCTTGGAGCCAAGAAAGATCACGATGCCCCGACCGTCGATGGAAGCGACGTGGTCTATCGCCACCCCAGCCCCGACGCGCTGCGCAGCAGTCAGTTGTCGCACGGCATCGACATGGAAATCGCCCATTACCAAGACCCCCTGTTCAAACCGAAAGGCTGGGCCATTGACTGATATGACCAACGATCCCGTGGCCCGCGCCGCAGAGTTGCTTAAGGGTCACCGCGAAAGCATCGATCGGCTGGACGCGATACTTGTGTTCACCTTGGCCGAACGGTTCAAACACACACAGGCTGTTGGGGTTCTCAAAGCCCATCACGACCTCCCGCCCTCAGACCCCGCACGCGAAGAAAAACAGATCGCGCGGCTCGAAGAGCTTGCAGCTCAGGCCGATTTAGACCCTGAGTTCGCCAAGAAATTCCTGAATTTCATCATTCAGGAAGTCATCCAACACCACAAACAGAAGCAATCCTGACGGGCCATCCCGTCAACTCGAAAACCTTAGGAGAATATCAAATGGCTATCAAAATTCGTCTCGCCCGTGGCGGTTCCAAAAAACGCCCCTTCTACCGCATCGTTGCAGCAGACAGCCGCATGCCGCGTGACGGCCGCTTCATTGAGAAGCTGGGCACCTACAACCCGCTTCTGCCGAAAGACAGCGAAGAGCGGGTGAAGATGGACGTTGAGCGCATCCAATACTGGATGAGCCAAGGTGCCCAGACCACCGACCGTGTATCGCGTTTCCTCGAGGCCGCTGGCGTTGTCGACAAGAAAGAGCGCAGCAACCCGAAGAAAGCCGTACCGGGCAAAGCCGCGACTGAACGCGCCGAAGCCAAGGCCGCCAAAGCAGCAGACGCTGCCGAAGCTGCTGCCGCGCCGGCCGCCGAAGAGGCAACTGCGGAATAATCGTAGGTTGCTTCGCAGATGACCGGCCCACCCGGTCATCTGCACCCTTCCTGCTTCTACGCAGGGCTACCCCAGATGTTTTTTGACCAAGACCGCGCCACTCCCGCAACAGGCGATTGGGCTTAACGGGGCATTTTGACTGGCATGTTGAGCTTTGCTTGACCCTGCCGTCGAGCCGCGCCATGTCATTACGAAACCGCATGTTGCCTCAAAGGATTCAAACGTCATGCTCACTCGTCTTGCTGTCGTCTTCAGCCTCGCCCTTGGCTTTGCTGCACCAACCTATGCCGCTGGCCCCTCGCAGTCTGCGACACAAACCGACGTGATGGTTCCAGCTCCGGCACCTGCCAAGCCACGACTGATGTTCACCTTGCGTGGGGGCGTCGCAACCACACCCGAATATTTTGGTTCTGACGAGAACGAAGTTGGCCCGGATATAGGGTTCTCATTCAACTACCTGTCACTTCGCAATGGCCGCACTTTTGGAAACTCCGATCCTTGGGCCGACAGCATGGGTCTGACCTTTGGCGGATCGTTCCGCTTTATCCAGGAACGCAAAACAGAAGACTTTGACGAACTGGCCGGGCTTGATGATGTCGATGCCGCCATAGAGCTGGGGGTGTCAATGCGCTATGGCACCGAGCATTTCGCGGCGTTCGGCGAAGTTCGTCGCGGTTTTGGCGGCCATGAAGGCTGGGTTGGTGAAGTCGGCGCAGACGCCATCTTGCGCCCGACAGACCGCTTGCGCCTGTCGATGGGTCCGCGCCTGTTCTTCGGCGATGACGCCTATAGCGACACTTATTTCGGAATCACCGCACCTGAAGCCAGTGCTGCGCTGCCTGCCTATGATCCTGACGGAGGTATGGTTTCCGCCGGTGTGGAGTTCGGCGCGCGTTATCAGATCAACGATGTTTGGGGTCTTGAGGGCGCTGTCACTTGGGAAAAGTTCACCGATGATGCCGCCGACAGTCCGATTGTTGAGCAAGGATCGGATGAACAGTGGGGCGTGCGCTTTGGCGTGACCCGTGTGTTCAGCATCGGCGGCTGATCTCACACAGAGGCGATTGCGTCTAGACAAAGACTTGGTCTATCCAGTTGTGCAAAGCGTCCGGGAGCACATCCGTGAGTGAAAAAGTCTGCGTTGGCGCAATTGCTGGCTCTTTCGGGGTCCGAGGTGAAGTGCGCCTCAAAAGCTTTACCGCAATCCCCGAGGACATCGGCAGTTACACCCCTCTCGAAACCGAAGACGGAAAGCGCAGTTTTACCGTCAAGATCACGCGACAGATCAAGAACGGTCTGGCTGCGCGTCTGTCGGGGATCACAACCAAGGAAGAGGCCGATGCTTTGCGCGGCACGCAACTTTTTGTGCCGCGCGACAGGCTACCATCTCTTCCCGATGACGAATTCTACCATGCAGACCTAATCGGTCTCGAAGTCACGGACACTGGCGGCGCGTCGCTGGGCAAGGTGCTAGCGGTAATCAACAATGGTGCTGACGACCTGCTGGAACTAAGTGCACCGGGGCAGAAACAGACTGTGCTGCTTCCGTTCACAAAAGCAGTGGTGCCCACTGTAGACCTTGCGCAGGGACGCATCGTGGCCGATCCCCCCGAGGGCCTATTTTCGTGACGCCACGGATCGTCATTCACGCGGGCTTTCACAAAACCGGTACGACCAGCGCCCAGTCAATGCTTCGCGAGAACGCCAACGTATTGGCTCCTCATGTGCGGGTTTTTCTAAAAGACGCGTTCGAAGGACTGACCGAAAGCGCGCGTGCCTTTTCAATCGATCCGAAAAAGAAAACGCTTGCGCATGTGGCGCGCGCAGCTGCCGCATTCTTCGCCAAAGTGGCTGCTGACGACCCAAGGCCCATTCTGATGTCATCGGAAGATCTATCGGGCCATATGCCCGGTCGTCATGGTTTGGAATGCTATGACAGCGCCGGTTTGGTGATGAAATGCTTAAGCCGCGCCGCCTTTTTGCGTTTCGGAGCAAGTACGGATCTAACGTTCTATTTCTCGACCCGTAAAATCGATGCGTGGCTGCGCAGCACATGGTGGCAGAATCTGCGGAGCACCCGCCTGACCGACGATTTCGAAACCTATCGTAGTCAATTTGATGCCGCCCGCAGCCTTGACGATATCCTAGAAGAGATCGCAGCTGATGTCGCCCCTGCCCGGGTGACCTCATTCCCTTTGGAAGACGCCACAGACCTGCCACTTGGCCCGCTTGACCCGCTGCTCACTTTGTTGGAACTGACCGATCTTGATCGGGCTGGCTTGACGGTACTGCCACCGGAAAATGTGCAGCCAGATCATGGTATCGACGCTGTGTTCCTTGCTCTAAACAAAAGTGCACTTCCGGAAAAAGACGTGCAGGACGCCAAACGTATGGTGCGCAAGATGGCCAGACATCTTGACCCCTGACTTCAACACGATTCCAACACAATAAAGCCGTTTGATTGCCAGATTTGCGGCAATAAATCGCCACCCGCACGCAGTAATTGTCTTTGATTGCTTTGGGGACGGCGTACTGTGGATCGGATAAAGCGACGTATGTTGTTGGTTATAGCCGCACTCTCTCCGGGTGTGGTTTCGATCACGTTGCAAGAATTCGCTTTTTCACTGGCCTTCATGGTAATGGGCGTTTTTGGCGCAATCAGCCTCGCCGCTGCCACGATTGCAGTGTTCCCCCAAATCGGCCCAGCGTCTTTGTCCCTCGAAACGACCAAGCGGCCTTACCCGTCGCTTTTGATCTCTTCTGCGCTGAACAATCTTAAAGGCATCACTCCAAATCCAATTGGGATACGGATCGCGCTTCAATCGCTTTTGTCGCCCGACGACAAATCGCCAGGCTTTATCACCGAAGATGCGCAGATCGGGATGGTACTTTCACAGATCATCGCGCGGTGGGATGCAACAGATGTGGCACAACTGAATGACGACCAGATCCGAGAATTATGGCTGGTCGAACAGTTGATGCGTGCAAGCCCCGCTGAAGCTGGGTCTTTGTCGTGGTATTTCGTCTCCCCGGATGCAATGCTTGTGATGCGTGATGCGCTCGCAGCGCCGATCACCGTCTGAGCTGTGGTGTTTTTGACGCCGAGACACTAAAGCCTTCGACGTCACCGAAAGGCAGCGCAGATGGACGATCCCAAATCTTCACCGCAGAGATCGCATGGTCGCAAGACCATCCGACCTTCGATTGTTCCGCGTGACCTGATGGAAGATGCTCCCGAGCTGGCCAGCACGTGGAAAGCTCAGGTCATCACCCTGCTACCGGATGCGTTTCCCGGATTGCTTGGACAATCGCTTACGGGGCGTGCTCTGCAGGATGGGCTATGGCAGCTTGAAACTGTGCCGCTGCGCGAGTTCGGTGAGGGCAAGCACCGCAATGTCGACGACACACCAGCCGGAGGTGGCGCAGGCATGGTATTGAGGCCTGATGTCATGGCAGCCGCGATAGACGATGCGCGCAACCGCATCGAACCCCAAGCGCCGCTGATCTACCTTAGTCCGCGTGGGAAACCATTCACCCAAGCCATGGCACAACACCTCGCCACTGGACCAGGCATGACGCTGATCTGTGGCCGCTTCGAAGGGCTCGACCAACGAGTGATCGATCACTACCGCATCGTCGAATTTAGCCTGGGCGATTTTGTCCTGACTGGGGGTGAGATTGCGGCGCAAGCCCTGATCGATGCAACTGTACGGCTTTTGCCCGGAGTGCTGGGTAATGAAGCGTCGACCGAAGAAGAAAGCTTTTCCGACGGGCTTTTGGAACATCCCCAATACACAAGACCCGCGATTTGGCGCGAACACGAAATCCCGCCGGTCTTGATGTCGGGTCATCATGGAGAAATCGCCAAATGGCGCAAAGCGCAGTCCGAAAACCTGACCCGCGCACGGCGTCCTGATCTTTGGGCCAATTGGTGCACACGGCACGGCAACGACGATTAAAGATGCTTTGAGAGCACGAGTCATGGTACGCTTGCGATATTGCTCGATCAAAAGGAAATACACATGGCGCTTTCCCTGCAGGTAATTTATCCCGTCACGGGCGACACCCACTTCGATTATGATTATTATCTTGGGACACACATGCCGATGGTCGGCGAACATATGGGCGCGCATATCGATTCCGTTCTGGTCACCAAAGGGCTTGCCAGCGGTCCGGATACACCGCCCGAAAGTTATGCTGTCGCAACGATGACCTTCGCCGATCAGTCCGCGCTTGATGCAGCGCTTGGCGCGGCTGGACCGGTGATCGCGGACATCGCTAATTTCACCAACACAAAGCCACAAATGCTGATTGGCGAAGTGATCGCCTGAAGTCGTAAGAACGCAAGCACACAAAGCCTCGCAAGGTCACCAAGGCACCAAACGGCCCTTGATTTACTGCGGCGCTTCTGGTTTACGGCGCGTGATCTGGGTGTCAGCCCGGTGCAGTGATTCCGTGTTTGCTTCGAACATGGTCGAACGGCACCCTTCCCAGACATGACAAGACAAAGACGACCTGATCTCTGGCGGGCGCTCCGAACATTCGGAAATGGCGGACCCGGACGAAGACCAAGAGCTCTTAGGACGCGCACACCTTTGCGGAGCAACCGCAAGCAGTATTAGGAGAGAAGCGATGGATCTTATCGCTCAGTTGGAGGCGGAACAAATTGCCGCCCTCGGGAAAACCATTCCCGATTTCAAAGCCGGTGACACCATCCGTGTCGGCTACAAAGTGACCGAAGGCACCCGCACCCGTGTGCAGAACTACGAAGGCGTCTGCATCAGCCGTCGTCAGGGTTCTGGCATTGCCGGTTCGTTCACGGTTCGCAAGATTTCGTTTGGTGAAGGTGTGGAACGTGTGTTCCCGCTCTATTCCACCAACATCGACAGCATCGAGGTTGTCCGCCGTGGCCGCGTCCGTCGCGCCAAGCTGTACTACCTCCGTTCGCGTCGCGGCAAATCGGCCCGTATCGCAGAAGATGCAAACTACAAGCCTCTCAAGGGCGCAGACGCGTAAGGATTGCCGAGATGAAAAAAGACATCCATCCCGAATACCACGTCATCAACGTCAAGATGACCGATGGCACAATGCTCGAAATGCGGTCGTGCTGGGGTAAAGAAGGCGATACGCTTGCCCTCGATATCGACCCAACTGTTCACCCGGCTTGGACCGGCGGCAACTCGCGCCTGCTGGACTCTGGCGGTCGCGTGTCCAAGTTCAAGAAGAAATACGAAGGCCTTGGCTTCTAAGCCAGCGCAGTTCGAAAAGACAAAGGCCGCTCCTTTGGGGGCGGCCTTTTTGTTTCAAAGTTCCACAAACGAGAGCGGGTTACCCACGCCACCCAGAATCTGAGTCGATGATGCACCGTTCCCAAACGGAATTTTCCAAACCGCGCATCTCACATTGCAACGCCGAGCATCTATGCGCATAGCTGACACAAAGCACATGAGAGCAGACGCATGGCACATATCATTGTTGTCGGAAACGAAAAGGGTGGCGCGGGGAAATCCACCGTGTCGATGCACGTTGCAACAGCGCTTGCACGGATGGGCCACAAAATCGGGACGTTGGATCTTGATCTACGCCAAAAGACGATGGGTCGGTACATCACAAACCGGATGAAAACCCTTGAAACCGAAGGTTTGGAACTGCCCACTCCCCGCTATCTGGAACTTCCCGAAATCGATCCAGACAGCCTGCAACCCGGCGAAAACATCTACGACCATCGTCTGTCCGCAGCCGTGGCTGAACTTGAACCGGGCAGCGACTTTATCCTGATCGACTGCCCTGGATCACACACGCGTCTGAGCCAGGTCGCGCATTCTCTGGCTGATACGCTAATCACGCCGCTGAATGACAGTTTTGTCGATTTTGATCTGCTTGCACATACCGATGCCAGTGGTGAAAAGATCGAAGGCCCTTCGGTTTATTCAGAAATGGTCTGGAACGCGCGTCAGTTGCGTGCGCAAGCAGGATTGCCCCCCATCGACTGGGTAGTTCTACGCAACCGGCTTGGGGCGCAGCAGATGGTCAACAAGGCCAAGATGGAAAAGGCACTGGACCGGTTGTCGAAACGCATCGGATTTCGCGTCGCGCCAGGTTTCAATGAACGTGTGATATTCCGTGAGTTGTTCCCCCGAGGGATGACCTTGCTTGACCTGAAGGAAATTGGCGTCAAGCAACTGAATATCTCGAACATCGCAGCGCGGCAGGAACTGCGCGACTTGATCAAGGCGCTGAACTTACCCGGGGTGTCGGTAACGTTCTAGGCAACTGGTCGGACACCCAACCCAGCCTACCTTTGCACAAATCAAAGGACAGACGATGGCCGGACCCACCCGCAACGAACTTTTGTTCCGTTTCTTCTTTAGCCTTGGCGGCTTGGGGTTGCTGGTCATTACGGTGATGGTGCGCGGCATTTCCAGCGCCGCCGCATTGGTCGAAGTTGTGGGCATCGCAGGGGCGTTCTTCGGCGGGACGGCAATTTGGTCAGCCCTCAAACTGTGGCGCAATCGCGACTGACTTGTCATGCTCTTGGCGCTGGTGTCTGATCTTGAAAAAAGGACACGCCTATGCCCGCCCCCCTGAATCGTTTCAAAGCCACCTTGGCGTCCGACAACCCATCGCTCGGTCTTTGGCTGGCATTAGGCACTGGTTACACAACTGAAATCGCCGCAGGCGCAGGTTTTGATTGGCTGCTCCTTGACGGCGAACATGCGCCCAATGATCTGGTGACGCTGCATGAGCAACTGATGGCGCTGTCTGGCCACGAGGTGTCCCCCGTCGTGCGCATCCCGCACAACGATCCGTCGCTGATCAAACAGGTGCTCGACCTTGGGGCACAATCTTTGCTTTGTCCGATGGTTAATTCCGCCGAAGAAGCTCGTACCATTGTGGCCGCCACACGGTATCCGCCACGTGGCATCCGTGGTGTGGGGCACATGCTAGGACGGGCTTCAGCCTTCAATGGGATTCCCGATTATTTGGAAACCGCGGAAAATCAGATTTGCCTTATTGTTCAGGCTGAAAGTGTCGCCGCTATGGACGCGCTGGAAGAGATCTGCGCAGTCGATGGCGTAGATGGCGTGTTCATCGGCCCCGCCGATCTTTGTGCCGATATGGGCCTCTTGCCCGAAATCACGCACCCCGATGTCCGAGCTGCGGTGCAGGACGGTCTGCGCCGCATCCGCGCGGCTGGCAAAGCGGCAGGCGTCATCGACGCAGACCCAACCCTCATACAGCAGGACATCGACACCGGTGCAAACTTCGTCGCTTTGGGGGCCGATGTGGTATTGTTGGCTGATACCATGCGCGGGCTTGTGACAACGTGGAAAGCCCGGACCAGTTGATCCGGGCTTTCACAGTTTCGCTGAGTGCCGTTATTCAGCGGGCATCGCATTTGCCAGAACCGCACGGCGGGCAAAGTGCTGGCGATTGAGGCGCAGAACCAACGCGATGGCGACAATCTGCGCCGCGATGGCGATGCCAGTTACGCTCCAGTAGGCCACACCGAACTTTTCAATCGCGCCGGCACCCACAAGACCCTTGTTGACGAAGAAGTGGATCATCACGGAAAGCGCAACTGCAGGGCAGACCAGAGCGTACGATCCGGGCGAGGTCTTTGAGCCCATGACGAAGTCGCTGAAGTAGCCTTGGCGCATCATCACAACGGCGCCTAGCAATAAGAACACGATCTGGATCGACAAAAGCCGTGCGAGGAAGACCATGGTCTCACCTGCTTG
The DNA here is from genome assembly GCA_024742575.1 of Paracoccaceae bacterium. Classification (GTDB taxonomy): domain Bacteria; phylum Pseudomonadota; class Alphaproteobacteria; order Rhodobacterales; family Rhodobacteraceae; genus Marivita. The sequence goes on from JANSYF010000008.1 coordinate 22,445, forward strand.
CGCATGGGTGTCGAAGGCAACGTGCAGACCGTGGCTTTGGCGCAAAAAGAGGATACCCAAAACGGTGACAATCGGAACGACGATCATCAGGGTCGGCCCCGCTTCGCGGGCAGTGCCGTGCTGCAGCATCGACGCAAAGGCAGTGGTGGCGGCAATCACGGTGTAAAGGATCGCAGCGACGCCAAAGAATGTCGACAGCATCAGGGCGACAGCCACGGTGGTGGCAGAGGTGCTCATCGCGGCGGGTGCGGCAAAGCCAACGCCGACCATTGCGATGCTGAAAGCGGGTAAAAGCTGCGCGAACGAGTTATGTGCGGTCACATCGAACACGCCACCTGTGGACAGGACACGGCCAAGAAATGCGCCGATCATGCGGAAGGCCAGCACGCCAATGGCGGCAAAGGCGATCAGGGCCATCGGGAACAGGTATTCGACCACGCTCCACAACTGCGGCACAAAGACCAGACCGACGATGAACATTGCGTTGACGCTCATGGCAAGCGCAAGCGGCATTGCCAGAAGCGTAGCTTCGGCATTGGTCTCGCGCAACTTGGCGTAGGCGTCAGTATTCTTGAAGGCCGAAAGGGATTGCAGGTTCCAGATCAGCGATTTGATGTTGAGGAAGGCAAAGACGGCGATACCAATCATGGCTGCCGCGATTGCGGCCTGCATGGCGACGTCACCAGTCGCAAAAGCGGCTGCGATATCTTCGAACACCGGAACGGGTTGGCCGGGGTGCGGCACCCAGAACATCAGGAACATGAAAAACGTAACCGCGATCCCCCCAGCCCCAAGCGAGGCCAAAAAGTAGATCGGTGAATAGGTATCTGCGGGTCTGGATACGGAATGGTCCATGGCGAGTCTCCTTGTATTCCGAATTTGGAATATATTTACATTCCAAATTATGAATGTAAAGTCCTTACTGCCTTTCCAGTCTTGTTCCGCCGACATCACTGCTTGAAAACACCCCCACAAAACCGCAATATCTTGTGGATAAACGAGACATGCTTACCACATGCGGAACCAAATCGTTGACTCAGCACCAACGCCCGCGACAGACTGTCTTTCACATCGGGAATCAGGCAGGCTTTAAAGGTGCGCTTTTCCAAACTCCGTTTGACGGGCTTCAAAAGCTTCGTTGACCCCACCGATCTGATCATCGCAGATGGTCTTACCGGGGTTGTGGGGCCGAACGGCTGTGGGAAATCCAACCTTCTTGAAGCGCTGCGCTGGGTCATGGGCGAAAACCGTCCGACCGCAATGCGCGGCGGGGGGATGGAAGACGTGATCTTCGCAGGTGCTGCCACACGTCCAGCGCGTAACTTTGCCGAAGTCTCGATCCAGATTGAAAACAGCGACCGCCTCGCGCCTGCTGGCTTTAACGATCAGGACCAGATCGACATCGTCCGTCGCATCACCCGTGACGTGGGCAGTGCCTACAAGGTGAATAGCAAGGATGTGCGCGCCCGCGACGTTCAGATGCTGTTCGCGGATGCCTCAACCGGCGCGCATTCCCCGGCGCTGGTGCGGCAAGGGCAGATCAGCGAGTTGATCAACGCCAAGCCAAAAAACCGCCGTCGGATCCTAGAAGAAGCAGCGGGCATTTCTGGCCTCTACCAGCGGCGTCACGAGGCGGAACTTAAGCTCAAGAACACCGAAGCAAACCTGCTGCGTGTTGATGACGTCATCGAACAATTGGCCGCGCAGCTTGCACAACTGGCCCGCCAAGCGCGACAAGCGGCCCGGTACCGCGCCATTGGCGAAGAACTGCGCCACGCCGAAGGGCTTCTGCTCTACCGCCGTTGGAAAGACGCCGATCTCGCCCGAGCCGACGCAGACGGGCAACTTCGTGAACGGACCACCGAAGCCGCCAAAGCCGAATCCGCCGCACGCGAGGCCACCAAGGTTCGTGAACAGGCCGACACGGCCCTGCCCCCCCTGCGCGAAGAAGCGGCCATCGCAGCGGCAATTGTGCAACGCCTGACATTGCAACGCGACACGATAACCGAACAGGAACGACGCGCCGAGGAAACCATAGAAACCCTGACCCGCCGCATCGACCAGATGACCAAAGACATGGAGCGGGAGAGTGGATTGAACCGGGATGCCGGCGAGACCATCCAGCAACTTGAATGGGAAGCACGCGAACTGGCCAAGGCAGCCGAGGGGCATGACGACAAGCTGGCGACGGCCATCGCAGCGGCGCAAGAGGCGGGCGCAGTTCTGCAAGCCCGCGAAGCTGATCTAAGCCAGAAAACCGAAGATGTCGCCCGCCTTGCCGCGCGACATCAATCGGCGCACCGGCTTCTGTCGGATAGCCAGAAAACGCTCGACCGGAACGAGGCCGATGCCGTGCGTTCCCGGCAAGCAGTGACGGCAGCAAAACAAACTCTGACCAACGCAAAGGAAGCGGCAGCCGCTGCGGACATCGAACAGACCGCCGCCCGCGATCTGGCCGACCGCGCAGATCAGGTTTTGACCGAAGCCGAAGTGGCCCGCGCCGAAACCCAGTCGCGCGAAGCCGATGCCCGTGCCGAACGCTCGGAAGCAGAAGGTGAGATGAACGCGCTGAGTGCCGAAACCACCGCGTTGGCACGGCTACTTGATCGGGACACTGCTGAAGGCGGTCAGATCCTTGACCGCCTTCAGGTGGAACAAGGGTTCGAAAAAGCGTTGGGCGCGGCACTGGCCGATGATCTGCGCGCGCCCGAAGTCGACGGCGATGGCCCAACGGGTTGGTCAGCGCTACCGCGCTACGAGACTGATCAGCCCTTGCCCTTGGGGATCACACCGCTGACCAACCACGTATCAGTGCCCGAAGTGCTGGAACGGCGCATGGCGCAAATCGGTCTGGCAGACCCGGAAGACGCCACTCGCCTGCAGCCACTGCTGAAACCCGGTCAGCGTCTGGTCAGCCTCGAAGGTGACCTATGGCGCTGGGACGGGTATCGGGCATGGGCCGAGGACGCCCCGTCCGCAGCAGCCTTAAGGTTGGAACAGCTGAACCGACTTGAGTCGCTGAAACAGGAAACCGCCCGCGCGTCTGCCCGTGCCGATGGCGCGAGAGCAGCGCATGACAGCCTGACCCAGCGTTTGGCGGATCTGGCGATGGCCGAAAAAGCAGCGCGGCAAGCGCGCCGGGATGCGGATGCGTCGGTGACCGAAGCCGCCCGCAAACTAAGCCGCGCCGAAGCGGACCGCGACATGGCGGAAGGCAAGCTGGAAAGCCTGTCTCTGGCCGTTAAGCGCCATGAGGACGAAGCAACAACAGCGCGTACGCAACTGGTCGAAGCGCAGCGTTCCGTTGCGGATTTGGAAGATCTGGATTCGGCCCGCGCCGAAGTTGAAGATCTCAAGATGACAGTCGAAGCAGCCCGCATGACTATGATGTCGCGCCGGTCTGCTCAGGATGAATTGCGCCGAGAGGGCGATGCCCGCAAGGCGCGGTCGCAACAGGTTTCCAAAGAACTCAGCGGATGGCGGCACCGTTTGGAAACTGCCGAAAAGCGAAGTGCCGAGTTGGCAGAGCGCCGTTCAGCGGCGCAGACGGAACTGGAAAAGGCGGCGGATCTCCCTTCGGATTTGGCGTCACAGCGAGAGACATTGGGCCACGAAATCGCTCAGGCCGAGGCACGTAGAGGTCAGGCCGACGATGCGCTTTCGACGGCTGAAAGTGCCCTGCGGACGGCAGATCAGGCGGAACGCGAAGCAGAGCGCAAGGCCTCGGAAGCCCGCGAAGCCCGTGCGCGATCAGAGGCGCGCGCCGAAGCCGCGCGCGACGCGGTCAACACGGCCGCCGAACGGATCGCCGAAGAGCAGGAAACCAGCCCAACTAATCTTTTGCAGAAGCTGGGTGCAGACCCCGACAACCTACCCCGCGCCGAAGCCATTGATGCCGATGTGAACCGGCTAAAACGCCAACGCGATGCACTTGGAGCGGTAAATCTGCGCGCTGAGGAAGACGCCCGCGAAGTGCAGGAAGAGCACGATACCTTGCTGGCGGAAAAGCTGGACCTTGAAGAGGCGATCAAGACGCTGCGATCTGGCATTGCCAGCCTCAACCGAGAAGGTCGTGAACGACTACTGACTGCCTTTGAACAGGTTAACAGCAATTTCACCCTGCTCTTCACGCATCTCTTTGGCGGTGGCGAGGCGAATCTTGTTATGGTTGAAAGCGATGATCCTCTGGAAGCTGGGCTAGAGATCATGTGCCAGCCGCCGGGTAAGAAACTGTCGACGTTGTCTTTGCTCTCGGGTGGGGAACAGACGCTCACTGCGCTGGCTCTGATCTTTGCGGTCTTCTTGGCCAACCCTGCACCGATCTGTGTGCTGGATGAGGTGGATGCACCTTTGGACGATGCCAATGTCACGCGCTTCTGCGACCTATTGGACGAGATGTGCCGCCGCACAGAAACGCGGTTCCTTATCATCACCCACCATGCTGTGACGATGTCGCGAATGGATCGCTTGTTCGGCGTAACGATGCAGGAACAGGGCGTGAGCCAGCTGGTATCTGTCGACTTAAAGAAAGCAGAGCGTTTGGTCGCGTAAACGTGTCTGCGCCGTTTTTACAATTGGGAGTACGGTCGATGTATGATCAGATTACTCTTGGCAATTGCCCTGCTTCCAACCGCACTGCTTGCCCAGCAATGGGATCCGCGCGCAAACGATGAACTTTTTGACCAAGGCAGTCTCGACAGCTTGCTACGCGGGGCAACCATTACCTTTTTTGACGATGGTCAATCCAAGTTTTTCGAGGACGGTCGTTACACATATACCTATGCCAACGACGGTGGTACGGGATATGGGTACTTTACGATTATGGAAAACAGCACGATTTGCGTCGAATTCGTAACGGGGTTTTCGCGCTGCGACATGTATGTCACGGACGTGACCGGGCGATTGATCGTCATAACGTCGACCGGGGATCGCTTCCCAACCCGACCCTAACCAACGAAAGTGATCTGGTGTTCTGCGCGCTTAGACCAAAGGCACGGACGACTGGGATGACTTCAATCACAGCATAGGCCATCTTTCGCCTATTTTAACGAAATGATGACATTGATTACTCTTTGATTAACCGTTTGTTATCTAAACAGGGCTGACTCTGTCACGGCAGAAACCACCCATTTGGAAAGTTCCTACGCCCAATGAACGTGCTGATCGTCCAAAATGACGCCAAGCTTGGCTGTATCTGGCAACGCCATTTGCAGCGGCATGATCATGTCGCTGACGTTGTGCTTGATCAGGACAGCGCAATCGATCGGCTGCACGAACAATTCTATTCGATGATCATATTAGACGTCGTACTGGAAGGTGGCAGCGCCATCGCCGTCGCTGACTACGCAAGCTACAGACATCCCGACGCGTGTGTGATTTTCGTAACCAACACGAGCTTTTTCTCTGACGGTTCAATTTTTCAACTTTGCTCGAACGCTTGTGCTTTTGTTCCCAGCGCAACCCAACCCGAAGATCTTACTGCGATGGTCGAGCATTACGCCAAAGGTGCCTAAGAGGCCGGCTAATGATCCCGTCCATGAGGTGCGTCAAAATCGATAATCGGGTTGATCGGAATGATCCGATTCGGGTTTATGGTTTCGTGGCTGTAGTGGTAGTGCCGGACAATGTGATCTAAATTCACAGTCTCCGCGACACCCGGCCACTGATACAACTCTCGGGTATATGCCCATAGATTAGGGTAATCAGATACCCGACGGCGGTTACACTTGAAATGCAGGTGGTAGACGGGGTCAAAGCGTACCAAGGTGGTAAACAACCGCCAATCAGCCTCGGTAACTTGTTCTCCAACCAAATACCGTTGTTTGGACAATCGATCCTCCAGCCAATCAAGACTGTCGAACAAAGGCACGACAGCAGCTTCATACGCCGCTTGAGTGGTGGCAAAACCCGATTTGTAGACACCATTGTTGACCGCATCGTACACGCGAGTGTTCACGTCTTCGATCTCGTCACGAAGGGCGACTGGCCAGAAATCCTGTGTGTCGCCTGTAAGGTCATTGAACGCCGAATTCAGCATACGGATGATTTCGGAGCTTTCGTTCGATACGATGGTTTCGCGCTGCCTGTCCCAAAGGATCGGCACAGTCACTCGTCCCGACGCCATGGGATCAGCCTTAATGTAGATGTCGCGCGCGAACGGGAGGCCATACAAAGTGTCGCCAGTCGCCCCCGGATATTCAGCATCAAAGGTCCACCCATCACTCAGCATGTCCGGATGCACGACGGAAATGCTGATATGCGAAGTCAGATCCTTGATCGCGCGAAAGATCAACGTGCGATGCGCCCAAGGGCAGGCCAAGCTGACATAGAGGTGGTAGCGCCCAGACTCTGCGGCAAATCCACCTTCACCCGACGGCCCCGCACGTCCATCATTCGTGATCCAATTGCGATACTTTGCCGTGGATCGCTTGAACGTGCCACCTGTGCTTTTGGTATCGTACCATTGGTCCTTCCAGACACCGTCTACCAAAAAACCCATTTCTCGCTCCTTTGAACCACGCCTTGACCACTACATAGCCCTCTGCACAATTCCACAAAACACTCAGTTTCGCGCAGGATGTTCGATATTTTCGCACACAGGGCGCGCCCAGCCTCAAACCGATGGCTAAACTCTGCCCGTTGTCGCATGAAGTATTCCCGCCCCATGGGGCAAAACAGCAATAGCTACAAAGTCGCTCGTCCTGCAACTTGGCATCCGGACAGTGCCGGGGTAAGGGGACCACGAACATAGCCGGGTGACACCCTTCGCTGGCCGATCTGGTCGGTTTTCCGCTGGAACCCCATCAACATGACGACACCGACAAAGACCGTGCGTAAATCCGCGGCCTATGGGCGAAATCTTCCATGATCTCAATTGAGCAGTACAAACGACAATGGACTCACAACATTCGCGGCGATCTTCTGTCTGGGTTGGTGGTTGCTCTTGCGTTGATTCCCGAGGCGATCGCGTTCTCGATCATCGCTGGCGTGGACCCGAAGGTCGGGCTCTATGCGTCATTCTCGATTGCAGTGATCACCGCGATCACAGGCGGACGACCGGGAATGATCTCGGCAGCCACTGCCGCGACTGCGGTCCTGATGGTCACGCTGGTCAAAGACCACGGTCTTCAATACCTGCTTGCTGCGACCGTTCTTGCGGGTCTTTTGCAGATCGGGGCAGGACTATTGAGGCTGGGGTACGTGATGCGCTTTGTGTCGAAATCCGTGATGACTGGCTTCGTGAATGCACTGGCGATCCTGATCTTCATGGCGCAGTTGCCGGAACTGGACCCGTCAAAAGTGCCACCTCTCACCTACGCGCTGGTCGCGGCAGGGCTGGCAATCATCTATCTCTTCCCGCGCGTCACCAAGGCGATCCCGTCGCCACTGGTGACGATCATTGTGCTGACAGCTCTGGTGGTTGCCATGGGCTGGGACGTGCGCACCGTGGGCGACATGGGCGATTTGCCAGATACACTGCCTGTCTTCCTTATCCCCGACATTCCGCTGACGTTTGAAACGCTTCAGATCATCTTCCCCTATTCGGTTGCGGTGGCAGTCGTGGGTCTGCTCGAAAGTTTGATGACCCAGCAGATCGTCGATGACCTGACCGACACCACTTCCAACCGCAATCAGGAATGCATCGGTCAGGGCCTCGCCAACTCGGCCACCGGCTTTATCGGTGGCATGGCGGGCTGCGCGATGATCGGACAATCCATCATCAACGTGAAATCCGGTGGCCGAGGCCGCTTGTCGAGCTTTGTTGCAGGTCTCTTCCTGCTCATCCTTGTGGTTGCCTTGGGTGATATCGTGGCGATCATCCCGATGGCCGCGCTTGTGGCGATCATGATCATGGTCTCCATCGGTACGTTTTCTTGGTCTTCGATCACAAACCTGCGCGATCACCCCAGGTCGTCCTCCATTGTGATGCTGGCAACCGTGTTTTTCGTGATCTACACCCACAACCTCGCGATTGGCGTTCTGGTCGGTGTGCTACTCTCTGGAATTTTCTTTGCCTGGAAGATCTCGCAACTCTTCCGCGTGCGTTCCGAGATCACACCGGACGGCGAACACCGCACCTACACCATAGAAGGCCAATTGTTTTTCGCCTCATCCGAGGATTTCATGAAGGCGTTCGACTTCCGCGAAGCCCCAGCGCGCGTGACCATCGACCTGAGCCGAGCACACATCTGGGACATTTCGTCGGTTGCAGCTTTGGACATGGCTGTGCTCAAGTTCCGCAGGGAAGGGGCAGAGGTTGAACTCATTGGCCTCAACAAGGCGTCCGAAACCATCGTCGACAGGCTTGCCATTCACGACAAGCCCGGTGCGATGGATGAAATGCTGGGCCATTAGGGAGAAACACCATGACCACGAACACCCTCATCGCTCTTGTGGATGCATCTGCCTATGCCGAAAGCGTCTGCCATCACGCGGCTTGGATCGCAGGGCGCAACAACTGGAAGGTCAAAGTCTACCATGTGATGGGCCGGCGCGACGCGGTTGAGAAACAAGACCTGTCCGGCGCAATCCGTCTTGGGGCACGATCCGCACTTTTGGAGCAGTTGACCGAACTCGACGCCACCCGCGCCAAACTTGCCCACGAACATGGAAGAGCCATTCTTGAAGACGCTAAAGCGATCATCGTCGGGAATAACGAGATCACCGTCGAAACTCGCTTGCGCCAGGGTGATCTGGTCGAGACCGTGACCGCCAAGGAAGAAACCGGCGACATGATCGTCATCGGCAAACGCGGCGAAGCTGCTGGATTGGCAATGGAGCATCTTGGCTCCAACCTTGAACGCATCGTCCGCGCGAGCCATAGGCCCGTGTTCATCGCCAACCGCGCCTTTAAACCGATTACATCGGTGCTTGTCGCATTTGACGGTGGGCCTTCATCGCTCAAGGCAATTGACTACATCGCGCGCAGTCCGTTGTTTGCGGGCGTAGATGTGACATTGGTTTTTGCGGGTAAGGACACTCCGGCGATCCAGAAATCGCTGTCAGACGCCACGGCAACGCTTAAGGCTGGTGGGTTAAACGCTCAAACAGTCATTCAAAGCGGTGAACCGGAAAAGGTGCTCGCGCAGATCACGTCAAACGGCGAACACGAACTGCTTGTGATGGGCGCCTATGGCCACAGTCGGGTGCGCAGCTTCATCATCGGGTCCACGACAACGGAAATGCTCCGGTCCTGCAAGGTACCTGTTTTGATTATGCGCTGAGTCAGGATCGCAATTTCTGGACCACCCAGATCACGATCATCGCACCAAGGATCGCACCGACAAGGCCCGCAACTGCGCCTGTGGCTGCCAAAAGAAGCCGGATTACAAGTCCGCCGATCAGCGCTCCAGCCACACCCACCATCACCGTGGCGAGCGTGCCCATCTCAACGCGCATCACACGTGTGGCTAGAAATCCGGCCGCTGCTCCAATGACGAGTAGAACGAGGATGTGCATCGCTTACCTCCGACGCCTGTCGCGAACGGCGCCCCGCCAATGGGTCGGAACGATGATCAGCGCACCCAAGGACGATATGATGGCGTTCCATCCCGGCGAGCCAAACCCAAAGCCGAACATGATCCGTACGAAGTAGGCCAAGAAGGCACCTCCGACGCATATGATGATGCTTGGGATGATACCGTTGCTGGTGAAACCCGTTTTTTCCGACATATACCCGACGATTCCTGCGATCACGACGGTGCCCATCAAAACCATAAACACAGCTACTCTCCCAACCGAGTTCCCTTGGGAACTGCCATGCCTCGCAGGAACGTTTCGCTGTCCTGCGCGCCTTTGCCCGCTCTTTGAGCTCTTGTGATGGTAACTGCTTCGGTCCCACAAGCAATGGTGAAGGCATCGTCCAACGCAGTCCCGGCAGGACCGCACTGATCCGAAAGGCGGCTTCCCAGCAATTTAACGCGCTCTGCACCGATCATCGTCCATGCACCGGGAAAAGGGGACAGGCCCCGGATCTGTCGGTCGACCTCAACAGCGGGACGAATCCAGTCGATATGCGCCTCGGCTTTGTCAATCTTTGCCGCATAAGTCACTCCGATTTCCGGCTGGACCTCAGGCGTCAAAGCGTCGATCTGCCCCAACGCCTGAACAATCAGTTCAGCGCCAATCTTGCTCAGACGAGCATGCAATGCGCCTGTGGTTTCCACCTCACCAATCGCCGTCTCTGCGCGCAACAAAACCGGCCCGGTGTCGAGCCCCGCTTCCATCTGCATGATGCAAATCCCAGTCTCTGCATCCCCGGCCATGATCGCGCGATGGATCGGCGCGGCCCCCCGCCAGCGCGGCAGAAGCGAGGCGTGGATGTTCAAACAGCCATGTTTAGGCGCGTCCAGAACCGCTTGCGGCAGGATCAGGCCGTAGGCCACCACAACGGCGATGTCGGCGTTCAACGCCGCAAAGTCCTGCTGTGCTTCAACGTTTCGAAGCGTCGTTGGATGCCGAACCTCTAACCCAAGCTCCTCGGCACGCGCATGAACCGGCGTCGGGCGGTCTTTCTTGCCACGCCCGGCTGGACGGGGCGGTTGGCAATAGACGGCTGCGATCTCGTGCCCGGCCTCGACCAATGCATCGAGCACCGGAACCGAAAAGTCGGGCGTCCCCATGAAGATGATCCGCATATCCTAGCCCTTCAGCTTTTTGGCCCGCCGCAAAAGGATGTCGCGCTTGGTCTTGCTCAGATGGTCGAAATACATCTTGCCGTTCAGATGGTCGATCTGGTGTTGGACTGACGTAGCCCAGAGGCCAACAAAATCCTGCTCGTGAACCGTACCATCTGCGCCCATGTACCGTACGGTCACAGCGCGCGGGCGCTCGAGCTTGGCAAAAACACCGGGTAGGTTCGGGCTGGCCTCTTCATGCGACCGAAGCTGGACCGAGGCGTGCAGAATTTCCGGGTTCGCCATCCGAACAGCCCGCCCCCGATCATCGGATGCATCGACAACGGCCAGCCGTTTCAAGATACCGATCTGGTTCGCCGCAAGACCGACGCCGGGCATCGCCTCCATCGTGTCGATCATGTCTTGCCAGATCGCACGGATCTCGTCGGTGATCTCTTCGACCGGGTCAGCGGATGTACGAAGGCAAGCATTCGGCCAAGGCACGCAGTGTCTTACGGTCATGCCCGCGCCTGTTCGCGTTTGAGCTTGACCATCTTGCGGGTGATCATCTGGCGCTTTAGTGGCTTGAGATAGTCGATAAACAACTTGCCATTTAGGTGGTCGATCTCGTGCTGAACACAAGTCGCCCACAGCCCGTCAAATTCTTCTTCCTTCGGATTGCCATTCTCGTCGATCCATCCAACTTTCACCGCCTCTGGGCGGGTCACGTCGGCGAACTGATCCGGGATCGACAGACAGCCCTCTTCGTAGACATTCAAATCATCCGAGGATGCGAGGATTTCGGGATTAAACATAACAAGCGGACGCGGTGACGATTCCTCATCATTGATGCAATCCAAAACAATCAGTCGCGACAACACACCCACCTGTGGCGCCGCAAGACCGATGCCCGGCGCGTCGTACATGGTTTCCATCATGTCCTTAGCAAGCGTACGCAACTCGTCCGACAAATCGGGGACAGGGTCGCACACCTTTTTCAGACGCGGGTCCGGGTGGATGAGGATCGGCAATTTCATGAAAGTGATCTAGTAAATGAATGTCCCGAGGGCAATAGACCGGGTCTTGCACCTGCCGATGACTCGGGTAGCGTCCCATCGAACACACGAATGCAGATGGAGACCCACATGCGCGATCTTTTCGACCTCCCCAATGATCGGCGCGGTCGCCACAGTTCAAAATGGGATATGCTGGAAAGCAAGTTCGACGTGCCAAGCGCGGACGGGATCGCGATGTGGACAGCCGACAGTGATTACCCGACTGCCCCTTGCGTACTACGTGCGATGCAGGAAGCGGTCGATCATGGTGTGTTTGGGTACTGGACCGACAACACCGAATACCATGCAGCAATCCAGTGGTGGATGAAGAATCGGCATGGTTGGGACATCGACACAGACTGGATTCTGACCTCGCAGGGTTTGGGCAACGCGATTGCGCTTTGCCTTGATGTATGGTCCGAACCGGGCGATCGGATCGTCACGTTCAACCCGGTCTATCATGAATTTGAGTTCAAGATTCGCCGCGCCGGGCGCGTTCCTGTCCAATGCCCTCTGAAGCGCGATGGAGACACATACAACCTTGATCTGGAGGACGCGCAGTCGCGGTTGGACGGCAGCGAAAAACTCTTGATTTTTTGCTCTCCTCAGAACCCGTCGGGCCGCATCTGGAGCACCGAAGAATTGCGGCAGGTGGCCGAATTCGCTGCGCGGAACAACCTGATCATCGTGGCAGACGAGATCCACCATGACTTCATTTATCCGGACAACACCTTTGTGCCGTTCGACGTCGCAGCGCCGGATACACGAGATCGTTCGGTGATCCTGACTGCGTCCTCCAAGACCTTCAACATCGCAGGGCTGAAGACCGGGAACATCATCATTCCTGACGCCACTTTGCGCGAAGCCATGGCGCAGCGGCTTCGGTCGCTGGACTATTCACCAAACCGCATGGGGCTGGACATGGTCACGGCGGCTTACACACCCGAGGGCGCAGAATGGGTCGATGCGCAGATCGCGCATTTGATCGAGAACCGTCGCATCTTTGACAACGCGGTCAACGCGATCCCCGGAGTGCGGTCTTTGCCCCTGGCGTCCACCTATCTGGCGTGGGTGGATTTTTCTGGCACAGGCATGGCGTTCGAAGAAATCAGTCGCCGGGTTCGCAAAGATGCCCGCATCGCGCCAAGCCCCGGACCGGAGTTTGGCCCCGGAGGCGAGACCTTCCTACGCTTCAACCTTGCTACGCAAACCTACCGTGTCGAAGAGGCGACCATGCGCCTGCAAAAGGCGTTCAGCGACCTGCAATAAGGTCAGTTGCGCGGTGGGCGGGATTTATAGACCGGCAGGCTCCATCCGAATGCGATGGAGCCTGCCCGCAGAGCAAAGGTGATTGCAGCGGCTGTCAGAACGGTTGTCGTCTGGCCAAAGCCAAGCGTTGGCGCGAAAGCCATCACCGACGCCCCAGAAACGGCGCAGGTCACGTAAAGCTCGCCTTGTTTGAGTACCAGCGGCACCTCGTTTGCAACCACGTCGCGCATCAACCCACCCAGACAGCCGGTAACGGTGCCCATCGCCACGACAATGGCCGCGCTTTGCCCAAGGGTAGCGGCGATATTGGCCCCCGCCGCCACAGCAAAGGCCAATGCCGCGGCGTCGAGCCAAAGGATCGCCTTGTAACGGCTTTCGAACAGGTGCGCAGTGAAGAAGACCACGAAGGCGGCGATCACAGCAACGCCAAGGTAAGTGGGATCGATCATCCAGAAAACCGGGTTCCGATCCAGCAGCACATCACGGACAGTCCCGCCGCCAACCCCGGTCAGGATCGCAAGAAAAGCGAAACCTATAATATCAAGCTGCGCGCGGCTGGCGACCAATGCGCCAGTCAAGGCAAACACCAGAACCGCCGCATGGTCGATCCACGCGATCAGGCTCACGCGGCGCCTTTTTTGAACGGTTTCATGCCTTCGCGCGCCAATTCGTCGGCGCGTTCGTTTTCAGGGTGGCCCGCGTGACCCTTGACCCATTCCCAAGCCACATCGTGACGGGCCTGCGCCTCATCCAGCCGTTGCCACAACTCGACATTTTTGACCGGCTTCTTGTTCGCGGTCTTCCAGCCATTGCGCTTCCAGCCGTGAATCCAACCGGTCACACCATTCTTAACGTAGGCACTGTCGGTCACAATGGTGAGCGATGACGGACGCGCCAAGGTTTCAAGCGCATGAATAGCAGCCAGCAACTCCATCCGATTGTTGGTGGTGTTCGCCTCGCCCCCGGACAGGGTGCGTTCCTTGACGATGGTATCACCATCCTTGGCCTGCATCAGAACGCCCCAACCCCCGGGGCCGGGATTTCCAGAGCACGCTCCGTCGGTATAGGCGTAGAGGTCAGGCATGGGCAGTCACAGATATCCAATCAGCATCTTCGCCGCTTAGCCCTTTGTCTCGCCCGCGTCGATAGGGACCGACGGTAAAACCAGTCGCTTCAAGCAATGCCGTCAACTCTGACTCAGTGTAGTAGGTGTAAAGACGATTGATGCTATCTCGGTGTTCGCCGGTGCCTTCCTTGACGGCGATGTGAAACAGGCCGCCGGGTTTCAAAGCCATATGGATAGCCGCCAAATGCTTGGGCATGTCGACTCGCGGTGCATGCAAAAGGCTGAAATTCGCCCAGACTCCATCATAGATTGCTGTGCCACTTATATCGTCGAAACTGGCCTGTCGCGCTGTGACACCCTCGATGGCCGATGCCAGCCCGATCATCTCGGCCGAGGCGTCTAGCGCGTCAACCACGCAGCCTGCACGCACCATGTGTCGCGCCGATGTGCCCGGACCGCAGCCAAGATCGAGAACACGCGCGCCGTCAGGCAAGGCCTTCATGAACGTTGCGAGCGTCTCACTCGGCATGTCCGATGGTTCTAACTTGGCGTACTCGTCAGCGCGGGCGTCGTAGACAGCGATTGTTTCTCTGTCGGTCATAGGAAAACTCCGACTGAAAGGCAGATGATGACCAGTCCCGTCAGCAACATGCGAAGCTGCATCCACCATGCCGGAGTAAGACCCCATTTCCAGAAAGCAAAGTCCAACACCAACAGACCAAGAAACCCAAAGATCAGGTTCGTTCCGGCAGACACCGGCCCACCCCCTGTCATGAAGAACGCCCAAAGAGCCGGGATGACCGACAATGCATACCCAGTGGTCGCTTGCCCCCCCTCGGCTTTGGTCGCAAAGCCCCACAGCACGCCGGACATGAAGCTGAGGATCACCATCCCATAGCTAAGTTGAACGTAAGGGCCGATAAACCGCGGACCAAGCGTGCTGAGTCCCCACTGAGACGCGGGATCCACAAGCAAGGTCAGTGCGCCCCATGCAAAGGGGATCACACCAGCAAGGCCAAGGAAAAGGGCGGAACGGGGTATCTGGGTCATGGCTAGTCCGTCGTCATGTTCTGGCCCGCGACATAGCTCAGACGCGCTCCAGCGCCAACCGTCCGGCGAGGACGGCGAAGAGGAGCGCAAACGACCGATTGAGCCACCGCATCACACGTTCACTGCCCAAGAGCCATGTGCGCGCCGCCGCTGCGAACACGCCGTAAAGGACAAAAACCGCAAAAGTCATCAACATAAAGATCCCGCCCATGAGCGCCATTTCTATTGTCGCAGTGGCGGGATTGCCGGACAGGAATGGCGGCAGCAATGCAAGGAAGAAAATCGACAGCTTTGGGTTCAGAATATTGATCAACGCCGCACGCCGGGCGATCCGTAAGCCGCTTTCCGTACGCCGATCCGCCGAGACAGCCAACGCCCCGCCCGTCCTCAATGATTGGTAAGCCAGCCATAATAGGTAGGCGACGCCCGCGAATTTTACCACATTGAACAGGACCGCCGAGGTGTGCAGGACCGCCGCTAATCCTAGTGTCGCTGCCAAAAGGTGCGGCACGATCCCAACGGTGCATCCAAATGCAGCCCAGATCGACGGCCAGCGTCCTTGTCCCAATCCAATCGCAAGCGTGTATATGACGCCTGTGCCGGGCGCTACGACGACGACAAAGGCTGTCAGAAGGAATTGCAGGGATAGCATAGCTGGTCCTCACTAAGTGTACTGTGATGACGCTATACATTTGCCGCCCAATGATCTAGACGCGCGCTTTGGCCCGCTGTTGGGCCGACCTTACAAAAAAGACGACGCTCGTGAAAAAAGCCCTGCAAGATGCCCTTGATGCCCGTGGATACGACACGCTGACCCCTGTTCAGGAGGCTGTTCTTAATCCCGGCTATGTCGGTGCTGACCTTTTGGTTTCGGCCCAGACTGGATCGGGCAAAACACTAGGCTTCGGCCTTGCTATCGCGCCAACGATTCTCGAGGACGAGACATTTGGGCCAGCAGGCGCGCCTTTGGCACTGGTCATCGCCCCAACGCGCGAACTTGCATTACAAGTAAAGCGCGAACTGGCTTGGCTTTACGCGCAGGCGGGTGTTGTAATGGCGTCGACCGTTGGCGGCATGGACATGCGTGACGAACGCCGCGCGTTGGAACGCGGCGCACATATCGTTGTCGCGACCCCGGGCCGACTGCGTGACCACATCATGCGCAGCTCCATTGACCTGTCGCAGTGCCGCGCCGTGATCCTAGACGAAGCTGACGAGATGCTGGACCTCGGGTTCCGCGAAGATCTCGAATTCATCCTTGGCGAGGCGCCCGAAGATCGCCAGACATTGCTGTTCTCGGCCACTGTCCCGCCGATGATTGCCAAGCTTGCCAAGAGCTATCAGCGCGATGCGATCCGCGTGGTCACGAAATCCGAAACCAGCCAGCACGCAGACATCGCTTATCGGGCGATGCAGGTGAACGACCGCGACACCGACAATGCGGTGATCAACACGCTGCGCTATTACGAAGCGCCCAATGCCATCGTATTCGCAAACACCCGTGCGATGGTAAACCGTCTGACAACACGCCTGTCAAACCGGGGTTTTCAGGTTGTGGCACTGTCGGGCGAACTATCTCAAACTGAACGTACCCACGCGCTGCAAGCGATGCGCGATGGTCGGGCGCAGGTCTGCGTCGCCACCGATGTCGCCGCGCGCGGGATCGACCTTCCAAATCTCGATCTGGTGGTACATGCCGAACTGCCGTCGAACCATGAAACGCTGTTGCACCGCTCTGGCCGAACTGGTCGCGCCGGGCGCAAGGGCGTTTCCGCGCTGATCGTCACACCGAAAGTGCGAAAGAAGGCAGAACGCATCCTGGGAATGGCCAAGCTAAAATCCGACTGGGGTCCTGCGCCTTCGGCGGACGAAGTTCTAGCGCGCGACGAAGACCGTATGTTTGCCGATCCTGCTTGGGAAACACCCGTTGGCGATTCCGAAGAGGCCGTAGTCAATCGTCTGGTTGCCGAAAAAACGCCCGAGCAGATCGCGGCGGCATACTTGCGCATGTTCCGCGAACAGCACACCGCGCCCGAGGAATTGTCGGACCCAAATGCAAAGCCGGAGAAGCGTCAAGAGTTTGGACCGAGTGTCTGGTTCGCGGTGTCCGGTGGTCGCGCGGCAGAAGCCGAACCGCGTCGCATCCTGCCGATTGTCTGTGGTGCAGGAGATCTCAACAAGGATGATATCGGCGCGATCCGCATCCAGCAGGATCATTCGCTGGTTCAGATCAAGGAATCCTCGGTCGCGCGGTTCCTGAACGCAGTTGGACCATCCATGGAATTGGAGAAGGGTGTCACCCTGACCAAGCTCGACAAAGCGCCTGATTTTGATCGCGGGGCGCGGCCAACCACAAATCGTGGCCCGAAGCCAGAGCGCAAACCCTATGGTGACAAGCCTGATCGCAAATCGTACGATGATCGCCCCAAGCCAGCGCCCCGCTCAGAGCGCACTGAACCAGCGGTAGAGACCACTCAGGAGGTTGCCGCGAAATCGGCCCCTAAATCAGCAGCCCCGATCGATTGGAACGACGCCCCGACACCGCGCGTCCGCAAGCCAAAACCAGCGGATCGTAAGCCAGCGGGTAAACCGGCCGGTAAATCCGACGGCCCAGCACGTGAACGCAAGCCCTACCAAGGCAAATCCGACGGTCCGGCGCGCGAACGCAAATCCTACGGCGACAAGCCCGGCGGCGACCGCCCCCCGCGTCGTTCAGAAAGCGAATTTCAGGCGCAGCCCTACAAGGGGAAAGGTAAACCCAAAGGTCCACCACCGCCTGAAGGCCGGCCCGATAGCAAAAAGAACATCGCCCGGGCCGCCGCTCGCGCCAACGCAGGTGACCCGTCACAGAGCATGCGAAAGCCGAGAGCGGGCGCAGGTAAGCCAGGTGGCAAACCTACAGGTAAATTCGGCGGCAAGCCGGGAGGGAAACCAGCGGGCAAGTTCGGTGGGAAACCAAGCGGGAAAAAGAAATAGATTTAGTGCGGCGTGTGAACACACACCACGCGCCGTGCTACATTGCATAGCAGCGTGCTTGCACGCGGCTCTATGCAGGCACTCGCAATACACGCGGCACTTTGAACTCTACGTTCTCCACCGCCGTTTCGACCATTTCGACCGTCACATCATAGCGGTCACGAAACGCGTCGATCACCTCGGTGATCAACTCTTCCGGGGCGCTGGCACCAGCGGTGATGCCGACGCTGGCGATTCCCTCAAGCGACCGCCAGTCGATGTCGGGCGCCCGTTGGACAAGTTGCGAATAGGCGCAGCCCGCCTTGCTACCCACCTCGACCAACCGCTTTGAGTTGGACGAATTGGGCGCACCGACCACCAGCATGGCATCGCATTTCGGGGCCATCGCCTTGACTGCTTCCTGCCGGTTTGTGGTCGCGTAGCAGATGTCTTCCTTGTGCGGACCGACGATCTTAGGAAAGCGGGCATGCAACGCGGCCACGATGTCGATCGTGTCATCAACACTGAGCGTCGTTTGCGTGACGAAGGCCAACCTATCCGGATCGCGCACTTCAACTGTGGCTACATCCTCAACCGTTTCGACCAGCAGAACTTCGCCATCAGGCAATTGCCCCATCGTGCCGATGGTTTCCGGATGGCCTTCGTGACCAATCATTATCATCTGAAGCCCGTTCTCATGGTGCCGCGCTGCTTCGATATGGACCTTGCTGACCAATGGGCACGTGGCATCGACATAGATCATTTCGCGCTTGGCAGCTTCGGCGGGCACGGCCTTGGCCACGCCATGCGCTGAAAAGATAACCGGGCGGTCATCGGGGCATTCTTGCAGTTCTTCGACGAACACCGCGCCCTTATCACGGAGTCCGTCAACCACGTACTTGTTGTGCACGATCTCGTGCCGCACGAAGACAGGCGCTCCCCATTTTTCGAGTGCCATCTCAACGATCTTGATGGCACGGTCCACTCCGGCGCAAAAGCCACGCGGCGCGGCAAGGTATAAGGTCAGTGGCGCTTTTGTCATGTCGGTCTCCGTCTTGCCCAAGACCTAAAGCCTCATCGCCGACGTTTCCAGTGGAATGCAACTCTCACTCAGGTGTGAGTTGACCTTCCTGCGCGGGAAGGCCTCCGATAGGGGCATAACAACACTGAGAGACCGCATGAAAAAGACCGTCGTTGCAGCTTTGTCCACATCCTTTCTTGCAGGCGCGATCTGGGTCGCCCCAGCTTGGACAGCTGACGAGGCACGTCCTACCCTGCCTTATGACGACGTCGTCCGGGTCAGAGAAGGAAAGGCCCTTTATGCAGAATACTGCGCAAGCTGCCACGGTGCCAATCTCGAAGGGCAGCAACCTAATTGGCAGGATCGTAATGCAGACGGGTATCTACCCGCGCCACCGCATGACGAAACCGGCCACACGTGGCATCATGATAATTCCCTACTGATGCGGATCGTGCGCGAAGGCACCGAAGCCATCGTCGGCGGGACGTACAAATCGTACATGATCGGCTTTGGTGACGTTCTGACCGACGAAGAGATCGTCGATGTATTGGCCTACATCAAAAGCACGTGGCCCGCCGATATTCAGAACATCCACAATGAGATCAACGCCCGCGTTCTGCCCTGACGTGAAACCCAACGCCGCAATTATTTGATGCCCGATGCATTGCACCTTGCAACGGTGCGATGAAGGAGTCATGGCGGCGTTATGCGCCTGACCGATTTCATCCGCGCCAATGCGCCCTTTTTGACGGCAGGTGCCATGCTCACCTTCCTGTCGTCGTTTGGGCAAACCTATTTTATATCGCTGTTTGCTGGCGAAATACGTCTTGCCTTTGATCTGAGCCATGGCGCGTGGGGTGGTATCTATATGATCGGCACCATGGCGTCTGCTGCTGTCATGGTTTGGGCCGGTAGTTTGACAGATATCTTCCGCGTGCGGGTTCTTGCGCCCGTCATCTTGGGTGGGTTGGCAACAGCCTGTCTGGCAATGGCCTTCAACCCGTGGGTCTGGGCTTTGCCTTTTGTCATCTTTGCCCTGAGGTTTTTTGGTCAGGGCATGTGTTCCCATATCGCTGTTGTCGCCATGGCGCGTTGGTTCGTGGCAACGCGCGGGCGCGCTTTGTCACTTGCATCGCTTGGATTTGCACTGGGCGAAGCGCTGGTGCCCATGGCCGTTGTTGCAGCTATGACTGTTTTCGCGTGGCAAAGCCTTTGGATCGTTGCCACTATTGTTTGTCTTTGTTCCATTCCCATTCTGGCCAGACTGTTGGCACAAGAACGCACACCTGCATCACATGCCGAAACGGATGTGTCTTTTGGTATGCGCGGCCAGCACTGGAAGCGATATCAAGCACTGCGACATCCGCTATTTTGGTGCATGGTTCCCGCCGTGTTGGGTCCGTCGGCGTTTAATACCGCGTTCTTCTTCCACCAAGTTCACATCGCACAGGTAAAAGAACTGGAACACCTGGTTTTCGTCAGCTTTTTTCCGCTCTACACAGCCGTCGGGATCGGATCGATGGTGGCGTCGGGGTGGGCTCTTGATCGGTTAGGGACAGCGCGGTTGACCCCGTTCTACCAGCTTCCAATGGTGGCAGCGTTTCTGATCTTTGGGTTGACGCACAGCCCATTGGGTCTGGCCCTTGGATTCGTCTTTCTGGGCATAACTTCAGGCGCAAATGCCACTCTGCCCAACGCGTTTTGGGCCGAATTCTATGGCACCGCTCATATCGGTGCGATCAAATCGATGGCGACCGCCGTGATGGTTTTGGGTTCGGCCATCGGGCCCGGACTCACGGGGGTGTTGATTGATCTCAATATCGGGATCGAAAAGCAATTCGTCGGGGTCGCTTTATACTTTGTTGGCACAACTGGATTATTGTTTTGGGGCATCCGCCGCGCGGCAACTGACCTTGTACCGGCAGACACAAACGCTGATCTTAGAACGCCGCCGCCGTAACCATGGCGACAACGATATAGCGCACTGTCTTGGCAATGCTGACCAAGAGAAAATACAACCAAACATTTGTTCGCATGACGCCAGCCACGATGGTTAATGCGTCTCCTAGTGGTGCCCAGCTGAACAACAATGTCCAGACACCCCATTTGAGATACCAGTCGCGCGCACGATCAAGCTGTGCTTGGGAAACGGGAAACCACTTGCGCCCACGATATCGTTCAAGAACCCGGCCCAACGCGTAGTTGAGCCCGGAGCCAAGAATATTTCCGACACTGGCAAATAGGATGATCCATTCAATCGGGATGTCACCGCGCAATTGCAGAGCAACGAACACAATCTCGGATTGGAACGGAAGAATTGTCGCCGCCCCAAATGCCACGATGAAAAGACTGCCTAAAGCAAGCAGATCACTCCACATAAGGCATCTGGGACAGGATCAACGTTTAAGACTGTTCAGCCGCTACAGGCTGACGCTCTGGCATGGGATCGCGCGGTGGGCGCCCGATCACATCGCGCAGTTCGTCAAGTTCGATAAAGTTGTCAGCTTGACGGCGCAGCTCGTCCGCGATCATCGGCGGCTGGCTACGAATGGTCGACACGACCGACACGCGCACACCTTTGCGCTGCAGGCTTTCGATCAACGGACGGAAATCGCCATCACCCGAGAAGAGGACGATATGATCCACATGATCAGCAAGTTCCATGGCATCGACCGAGAGTTCGATATCCATGTTGCCTTTGACCTTACGACGACCTTGGCTGTCGGTGTATTCCTTGGCCGGTTTGGTCCGCATGTTGAAACCGTTATAGTGCAGCCAATCGACAAGCGGTCGGATCGGCGAATACTCATCGTTTTCCAGAAGTGCTGTGTAGTAGAAGGCGCGAAGAAGCTTGCCCCGGCGCACAAACTCTTGGCGCAACAATTTGTAATCGATGTCGAACCCAAGCGACTTTGCCGCCGCGTACAGATTTGATCCATCAATGAACAGCGCCAAACGCTCGTCTTTGTAGAACATGAATTGAGCCTTTCAAAAAATAGACACGACCGTACCTGACAATCGGGAGTGGTGGGTCCGACGGCATAATGGCCAAGTCGCGTTGGGTGATTTAATGGTTTGACATCGCATCGCAAGGTGAGAATTTCGGACACTCTCGCACATATGACAAATTTATGAACAACTATTACATCGCAATGGGCGCGAATTTGCCGTCGGGCAAGACTTCGCCTAAGGACACCCTGAACGCTGCAGTTAACGATTTACGTCAACAAAATATGACGATTGCAGCAATCAGCCCGTTCTACAGCACACCCTGTTTCCCCGCGGGTGCAGGCCCGGATTACGTCAATGCCGCCATACATCTTAAGTGTGCTCTTTCCCCCAAAGATATGCTCGCCCACCTACATGGAATCGAAGCAAACCATGGTCGAGAGCGTCTGGAACGCTGGGGAATGCGTACATTGGACCTCGATTTGATTGCATGCGGCGACTCGATCTTGCCTGATTTAGAGACCTTCGAACATTGGTATGATCTGCCCCAAGAAGATCAGCGGCGAGCTGCGCCTTCGGTTTTGATCCTGCCGCACCCCCGTTTGCAGGACCGCGCATTTGTTCTTGTGCCACTCAGGGATATTGCGGCAGAATGGCGCCATCCGGTCCTGAAGTTGACTGTGAATGAGATGTGCAATGCGCTCGCGCCAGAAGCTCTGGCCGAGATTGTTGTGCTTGAAACTTGATATCGACTTGTATTCACCCAATCAGAGCGATATCTAGCAGTCTCTCAAAGGCTGCCCGATGAATTGGAGTTCCCATGGCCCGCGTGACGGTTGAAGATTGCGTCGACAAAGTCCCAAATCGTTTTGAGCTCGTGATGCTTGCCGCGCATCGCGCCCGCGAAGTGTCTGCAGGTGCTGCAATCACGGTTGATCGCGACAATGACAAGAACCCCGTTGTTGCGCTTCGCGAAATTGCAGACGAAACTCAGTCGGCGGACGAGCTTCGCGAACGTCTGATCGAATCGAACCAGACGCAAATCGAAGTCGACGAGCCGGAAGAAGATGCAATGGCGCTGCTCATGGGTGCAGAACCCGATAAGCCCGCCGACGACGATCTTTCCGAAGAAAAACTGCTCCGCGCACTGATGGAGGCGCAGGGTCAGGGCTAAGGCCTGCCGCGATGCGGGCCGCATGAGAATGAGGCGCCGATGATCGCGGCTGACGACCTTGTTGCGCTGGTGCGCAACTACAACCCCAAGACCAATGAAGCGCTCATTCGCGCGGCCTATGAGTATGGCCGCGACATGCATGAGGGTCAGTTCCGTCATTCGGGTGAACCCTATTTCTCGCACCCCGTTGCGGTTGCCGCCATTCTGACAGAGCAACAGCTTGATGACGCGACAATCATCACGGCGCTTCTTCACGACACCATCGAAGATACCAAATCCACCTATTCTGAAGTGGCAACGCGCTTTGGCAACGAAGTCGCCATGTTGGTCGACGGCGTAACCAAGCTGACCAATTTACAGCTCTCCAGCTCTGAGACCAAACAGGCCGAGAATTTCCGCAAACTGTTTATGGCCATGTCCAAGGACTTGCGCGTCATCCTCGTGAAACTCGCGGATCGTCTGCACAACATGCGAACGATCAAGGCGATGCGGCCGGAAAAGCAGGTCCAGAAAGCCCGCGAAACCATGGACATCTTCGCGCCTTTGGCGGGGCGCATGGGTATGCAATGGATGCGCGAGGAACTTGAGGATCTCGCCTTCCGCGTCCTAAATCCCGAGGGTCGCGCCAGTATCATTCGTCGATTCATCACGCTGCAAAAGGAAACCGGGGATGTGATCCACAGGATCACCGGCGACATGCGACACGAATTGGAAAAAGCAGGCATTGATGCCGAGGTTTTCGGCCGCGCCAAGAAGCCCTATTCGATCTGGCGCAAGATGCAGGAAAAAGAGATCGGGTTCTCCCGCCTGTCCGACATTTACGGTTTTCGGATCATCACCCGCTCCAAAGCCGAGTGCTATGCCACACTGGGCGTGATTCACCAGCGGTGGCGCGCTATTCCAGGCCGCTTCAAGGATTACATCAGCGAACCCAAATCGAACGGTTATCGGTCCATCCACACAACTGTTTCCGGCCGCGATGGCAAGCGCGTCGAGGTACAGATTCGCACACGCCAGATGCATGACGTCGCCGAAACCGGGGTCGCCGCACACTGGTCCTATCGTGACGGCGTACGCAGCGAAAACCCGTTTGCGGTAGACCCTGCTAAATGGGTGGCATCACTTACCGAACAGTTCGATGGCGAGGACGACCACGAGGATTTTCTCGAAGCGGTGAAGCTGGAGATGTATCCCGACAAAGTGTTTTGCTTCACTCCCAAGGGCGATGTCGTGAAACTTCCGCGCGGGGCAACGCCGCTGGACTTCGCCTATGCGATCCACACGCGAATCGGTTCGGGGTGCGTGGGCGCAAAGGTGGATGGCATACGCGTCCCTCTGTGGACCCGATTGAAGAACGGCCAATCGGTCGACATTGTCACTGCAGAAGGCCAGACCCCGCAAGCGACTTGGCTTGACATAGCGACAACTGGCAAAGCCAAATCAGCAATCCGTCGCGAATTGCGCGAGGCCGGGCGCGAACGCTATGCGCAGTTGGGCCGAGAATTGGCCCGTTCGGCCTTCGAGAACGTCGGCAAAAAGGCCAGCGACAAGGTTCTTGAAATGGCCGCGCGCAACCTGCGTATCTCCGACGCCCAAGAGCTTCTGGCGCGCCTTGGAAGCGCCGAAATGTCGGCACGCGAGGTGGTAGCTGCCGTTTATCCCGACCTTGCGCCGGAGCCGTCGGATTTCATCGAGATGCAAAGCGCCGTGATCGGCCTAGACAAGGGTCAAGCCTTTGACCGCGCACCATGTTGCCAACCACTTCCCGGTGAGCGGATCGTTGGAATCGTTCAGCGCGGCAAGGGCGTAACAGTCCATTCGATCGACTGCGGCGCATTGGCGGCCTACGAAGATCATCCCTCGCGATGGCTTGATCTGCACTGGGCTGCGGGGAACCACCCGCCGGTTTATGCGGTTTCCCTTGAACTGACGATCGGCAACGATGCTGGGGTACTGGGACGGATTTGCACATTGATCGGAGAAAAAAAGGCCAATATCTCAGACCTGATTTTTCTGGATCGCAAACCGGACTTTTACAAACTGCTTCTAGATATCGACCTAAGTGATGCAAACCATCTGCACGCGGTCATGTCGGCACTTGAGGCGGAAAGTGATGTAGCGTCCGTTGTTCGGCGGCGGGATCCGGCATTGTCGACGCAACCGGCTGCGGCCGAATAAAAGATCGAAGGGACGCGAGTTGGTATTCAAACGGCGGGACAGGCGGTCGATCTGGACCACCCTCCGTGAGGCGCTTTGGCCGCGCGGCGGATGGACACGCGCAGCGCGTTATGTCCAGCACCGGTTGAACCGCCTGCCCGATCCCCCAGAGCGGATTGCAAGGGGCATTTTCGCTGGCGTCTTGACAACCTTCACACCCTTCTACGGGCTTCATTTTCTCACCGCTGGCATCATTGCTTGGGTTATGCGCGGCAATATCCTTGCTGCGCTGTTGTCGACGTTCTTTGGCAACCCGCTGACCTATGTCCCCATCAGCGTTGCATCCCTGCAAACAGGGTACTGGCTTTTGGGGCTTGGTGAAATTCGGCACAGCCACGGCAGCATCGGATACAAGTTCGCAAAGGCCGGCGAAGACCTTTGGCGCAATTTTGTAGCGATGTTCACCGACGCCACAGCCAACTGGGAAGGGTTGCGCATTTTCTACGACGAGGTGTTCTTTCCCTGGCTTGTTGGGGGCATCCTTCCGGGCATTCTGTGTGGACTTATTTGCTACTACCTCTCGGTGCCACTGATCCGCGCGTATCAGAACCGCCGCAAGGGTGCGCTTAAGGCCAAATTGGCATCGTTGAAGAAAAAGAAGAAACAGGCTGACGACGGCCAAGCGGCGGACTAGGTTCAGCCTCAATAATGGAGGCGAGAATGACTGACTATGCAGGCCGCTTGCGGCTCGGTGTGAATATCGACCACGTAGCAACCCTGCGCAATGCGCGCGGCGGTGATCTACCCGATCCGGTTCGCGCGGCTCAACTGGCCCAAGAAGCTGGTGCCGATGGCATCACCGCACATCTGCGCGAAGACCGGCGTCATATCATCGATAGCGACATCGACCGCCTCATGGAAACGCTGCGCGTACCGCTGAATTTCGAAATGGCCGCGACCGACGAAATGCAAAAGATCGCCCTACGACACAAACCGCACGCGGTATGCATCGTCCCCGAAAAGCGCGAAGAACGGACCACCGAAGGCGGGCTTGAAGTGGCACGCGAGGAAAACAAACTTGCGGGCTATATCGCCCCCCTACGCGAAGCCGGATGTCGCGTGTCGATCTTCATCGGCGCAGATGAACGCCAGATCACCGCAGCCCATCGCATTGGCGCACAGGTCATCGAACTGCATACGGGCGCTTATTGCGATGCCCATGCCGAGGGTGATTTCGAAACCCGTGATCGTGAATTGGAAATGATGCGCGAAATGTCAGCCTATGCCCATTCGCTGGGTCTTGAGGTTCATGCAGGACACGGGCTGAACTACGACACCGTTGCGCCGGTCGCAGCTTTCCCCGAAGTGGTTGAGCTTAATATTGGCCACTTTCTGATCGGGGAATCAGTGTTCCGCGGACTTGGGCCAGCGATCGCGGAAATGCGTCGCCTGATGGATGCTGCAAGGGTCTGACGGAAAGGTATGGCCCGCCCGCTCCTGACCTATCTGGCGATCCTGATCGCTGGCCTTTCGATCCTCGTGCTTGAAGTCGCAAGGTCTGGCGTGACCTTAACGGATCGTTTCGTTGGCCCTACCCCCGTGACTACGCTGGCGCGGGACGGGGCGGACGGGCCAAATGTAGTGATCGCTCACGGCTTTGCCGGATCGCGCGAGATGATGCAGGGCTATGGCCTAACACTCGCGCAGGCGGGGTACCGCGTGCACATGTTCGACTTCGAAGGTCACGGGGCGCATCCGGTGCCGATGTCGGGTGATGTGACCCGGATCGAAGGCACAACCCGCCTTCTGATGGATCAGACCCGCGCGGTGATCGACGATGTTGCAGACGGCACACCTGTCGCGCTGTTGGGTCATTCGATGGCAACGGACGTTATAATCCGTGTCGCGTTGGAGGCAGACACCGGCCCGCTTATTCTGCTGTCTGCCTTTTCGCAGGCAGTGACGGCGGATCAGCCGCGGGACATGTTGCTGATTTCAGGCCAGTGGGAACCGCATTTGCGGGAGTTCGGCGTCGAGGCGGTGCAGATGGTGGACCCCGACGCGCAGCAAGGCGAAACCGTGCGACAGGACGATGTGGTTCGCGCTGCAATCTTCGCACCGTGGACCGAGCATGTGGCCATCCTGCAATCCCGCGCGGGACGTCAAGCGGCGGTGGAATGGCTGAACCGTGCCTACGACCGCGATACTTTGGCCACGGCACCACATACCGGTTGGGCGTTTTTGGCTTTGATGGCATCCATCACGGTCATGGCTTCATTCGTGGCGCGGCTCGTCGTCCCGGAAACACCCCTGCCGCCAAGTCACCAACCGGGTGTCCTACGCTATCTCGGCACATTGCTTGTGCCCGCCATCCTCACGCCCTTAATAGCCATAACGCTGGATTTCGGCGTCTTGCCCGTGCTTGTTGCCGACTACCTTGCCATTCATCTGGGCGTGTTCGGGCTGCTAAGCCTTGCGATGCAGCGCTGGCTTTGGGGTCGGTTCGCCTTTGGCTGGACTGGAGTAGAGAGCTTTACGCTCGCTCTCGTGGCCTTGCTGGCTTGGGGTCTTGGCGTGTTCGGATTTGCGCTGGACCGCTATGGCGCGAACTTCTTTCCCATAGAAGAGCGCCTGCCGATCATCGCCGCTCTGGTTATCGGCGCGATCCCGTTCATGGTTGCTGATGCGCAATTGGTCTGGAAAGCATCCCTCTGGCGGCGCATCGCGGCACGGGCAGCGTTGTTGGTGTCGCTGGGCATCGCCGTCGCGCTGGATCTGGAAGGATTGTTCTTTTTGCTGATCATTGCGCCCGTGATCCTTCTGTTTTTCTTTGTCCACGGTGCAATGGGCCGTGCCTTTGGCAAACGTGCCGGACCGCTATTGGCCGGGATCGCCTTGGGCATCATCCTGGCCTGGGCGCTTGGTGTAAGCTTCCCCATGTTCGCAGCGACCGGAGGTGGGACATGATCATCGGCATCGGAACGGATCTGGCCAATATCGACCGCATCGCAGCCACGCTGGATCGGTTCGGCGACAGGTTCCGCAATCGGGTTTTTACAGAGACCGAACAACGCAAGGCCGAACGCCGCCGCGACGTGGCGGGCACCTACGCCAAACGCTGGGCCGCTAAGGAGGCGTGTTCCAAGGCGCTTGGCACCGGGCTGCGCATGGGCATCGCGTGGAAGGATATGTCAGTCCGCAATTTGCACACTGGCCAACCCGTCATGGAAGTTACCGGCTGGGCGAAAAAGCGGCTGGACGACCTCACCCCCGAAGGGCATGTCGCGATCATTCACGTCACCCTCACCGACGATCACCCTTGGGCACAGGCCACTGTCCTAATCGAGGCGCGCCCGAAGTAACAGGCGCTTGGCTTGACACCCGCGCCGCCCCCGCTCATGTAGCGCGGGACATACGAGCAAAAGGCAGGAACATGGCGTCTGAACCCAAGAAAAGCGGCGGGATCGTCGAGACGATCAAAACCATCGTTTACGCCCTTTTGATTGCCGGCGTCTTCCGGACCTTGTTTTTCCAGCCATTCTGGATTCCGTCGGGTTCGATGAAAGACACGTTGCTGATCGGGGATTTCCTGTTCGTCAACAAGATGTCCTACGGGTATTCTTACGCGTCGTGCCCCTCGCTCTATATGCCGAATTTTGGTATCGACGTGGATGCAAAGGACCTGTGTGGATGGGCTGACGGCGACAACAGCCGCCTTTTCGGGTCAGAACCCGAACGTGGCGATGTGGCGGTCTTCCGTCACCCTGTGACCGGGCGCGATTTCATCAAGCGCGTAATTGGCCTGCCCGGCGACGAGATCCAAATGATCCGCGGCGTGCTGCACATCAACGGCACCGCCGTTGAACTGGCGCAGCAACCGGACTTTGAGGAAACTGCATCCCCCCAAGGACCGCAAGGTCTGCGCCCGCGTTGTACCAACGGCCCTGTTGGCACGGGTGGCACTTGCGTGAAAGAACGCTTTGCCGAAACGCTGCCCAACGGTCGAACCCATTCGATCCTGAACATCGGTACGCAAGGTTCCGACAATACGCCGGTCTATTCCGTGCCCGAAGGCCATTATTTCATGATGGGCGACAACCGCGATAACTCATCTGATAGCCGTGTGCCAAGCGTAGCGGGTGGAGTAGGGTTCGTGCCGTTCGAGAACATGATCGGTAAAGCCAATCGCGTGGTATTCTCGTCCGCCGGATCGTCCATGCTGTTCTTCTGGACATGGCGCGGCGACCGCTTTTTCGAGAAGATTGAGTAGTGAAACTTTCGGCTGACCTTCAGGCGCTTGCAACGCGTTTGGGGCATCGGTTCGAACGCCCCGAGCTTTTGGTGCGCGCCGTCACCCATTCATCGCGCGCGGGAGTGAACCGCGAAGACAACCAGAGGCTTGAATTTCTGGGTGATCGTGTTCTTGGCCTTGTAATGGCTGAAGCCCTTCTGGCCGAAGACAAATCAGCGTCCGAAGGGCAGCTTGCGCCACGCTTTAACGCCCTTGTGCGCAAGGAAGCCTGCGCAGACGTCGCCCGCGAGATTGATCTGGGCGCTGCCTTGAAACTCGGCCGTTCTGAAATGCTGTCAGGTGGACGACGAAAGCAGGCCCTTTTGGGCGATGCTATGGAAGCGGTCATTGCCGCCGTCTATCTGGACTCCGGGTTCGAGTCTGCCAAGCATATGGTTCTGCGCCTCTGGGGCGATCGGATCGGCGCGGTCAAGGAAGACGCGCGCGACGCCAAAACCGCGCTGCAAGAATGGGCCCAAGCGCGCGCTATGCCCCCACCCAGCTATGTGGAACTGTCCCGCGACGGTCCCGACCATGCGCCCGTTTTCGTCATAGAAGTCCGGCTTGAAGACGGCCAGTCCGCCAAAGCCAAAGCCGGGTCCAAACGACAGGCAGAACAAGCAGCCGCCAAGACGCTGCTTGCCGCCATTGAAAAGAACGCGTCTTGACCGACAATCTGCGCGGCAGCCTGTTCATGGTTCTGGCCATGTTGGGCTTTGCCATCGAAGACGCGTTCTTCAAAGCAGCCACCGGCACGGGTGATGTTTCTGCTGGTGTGGGAACCATGCTTTTCGGCATGTTCGGAACCGGGTTCTTTGTTCTTTACGCGCTCTGGATCAAGGAACCACTGGTCAGCCGTGCCTATGTCGAAGGCCCGCTGTTGATCCGCTCGGCCTTTGAAATTCTGGGACGCTTGTTCTTTGCCCTAAGCCTTGCCTTCGCACCGCTCTCTACCACATCCGCCATCCTTCAAGCCGCCCCGCTTGTGGTCACCCTTGGGGCAGTTATTGTTCTTAAGGAACAGGTCGGACTACGCCGCTGGGTCGCCATGGCTGTTGGGTTTATCGGGGTCCTACTGATCCTGCGACCCACCCCTTCTGGGTTTGACGCAACCGCTATCTTTGCCGTTCTGGGCATGATCGGTTTTGCCGGACGCGACCTCATGACCCGCGCCAGCCCACCCGAGGTATCCGCGACGCAGCTTGGCATTCTAGGATTCCTGATGGTGTTTATCGCAGGGCTTGTAATCACCTTCTTCGAAACCGCGCCATTGTCCGGCCCAAGCACCCCTGCCCTGATGATGCTGATGGGCACCGGGTTCGCGGGGCTGATTGGCTACAGCGCGTTGACCAAAGCGATGCGCACCGGAGAAGTTTCGGTGGTAGCGCCCTTTCGCTACTCGCGACTCTTGATCGCGCTTGTCTTTGCCTATCTGATCTTCGGAGAACGGCCCGACGCGTTGACGTTGATTGGCGCCACTTTGATTGTCGGTAGCGGCGTCTACACCTTGGTCCGCAGCGGGCGCAAAGACAGGGCTGGCTCTGCCCCCCGATCTGGCGTATGACGCCGGACTTCTAAGGATGGATACACCTATGACAACGCGCGCCGGTTTCGTCGCTTTGATCGGAGAGCCCAATGCGGGCAAATCCACGCTGACCAACCAAATGGTCGGCGCGAAAGTATCGATCGTGACCCACAAGGTGCAGACCACTCGTGCCCGCATCCGCGGCGTGGCCATCGAAGGCGACGCGCAGATTGTGCTTGTGGACACACCCGGACTATTCAAACCGCGCCGCCGTTTGGACCGCGCGATGGTCGCCGCTGCATGGAGCGGTGCATCGGATGCCGATATCGTCGTACTGCTGATCGAAGCCCATCGCGGCATCACCGAAGGCGTTGAAGCAATCCTTGAAAACCTTGGCGAAGTGGTAGGCAAACGCCCTGTTGCATTGGCCATCAATAAGATCGATCGGGTCGAGGCACCACAGTTGCTCGCTCTGACGCAACAGATGAACGAGAAGTTTCCCTTCACCGAAACCTTTCTGATCTCGGCGGAAAAGGGTCATGGCGTCAAAGCCCTCCGCAAATGGTTGGCAGACGAACTGCCCGAGAGCCCGTGGCTCTACCCGGAAGATCAGATCGCGGATCTACCGCTTCGCATGATTGCCGCCGAAATGACGCGCGAAAAGCTGACGTTGCGCCTGCATCAGGAATTGCCGTACCAGCTCACTGTCGAGACCGAGAGCTGGGAAGAACGCGACGACGGCTCAGCGCGGATCGACCAGATCATCTACGTGGTGCGCGACGGTCACAAAGGCATCGTTTTGGGCAACAAAGGCGAAACCATCAAAGCCATCAGCAAAGCCGCCCGCGAAGAACTTGAAGAATTTCTTGGCCGCCGCATCCATCT
This sequence comes from Paracoccaceae bacterium, assembly GCA_024742575.1. Lineage (GTDB taxonomy): Bacteria > Pseudomonadota > Alphaproteobacteria > Rhodobacterales > Rhodobacteraceae > Marivita. The sequence goes on from JANSYF010000008.1 coordinate 54,458, forward strand.
GTTCATGCAAGTGAAGGTGCGCGAGAAATGGCTCGACGAGGCCGAGCGCTATTCCGAGATGGGCCTTGATTTCAAGGACGGCAATGGCTGAGGCCCGTTTGGCCAGCGGCTTCTGGGTGCATGCTTACATCCGCCGCCTGTCCCTCTTCGACATCCCCAGCTATGTTACCGCCCATGGTGACGACACCGCAGGGGCCATTTTAATCAAACTCAACACTCTGGACGGTCAGGCCAAGGCCTTCATGCGCCAATACGACCTGATGACCGGTGCCCGCGCCTGGCAGGTTCTGGCGGACGGTTCCGAGTCAGATGTCGATGCCAGCATCGCAAAGCAGTGCAGCTTTGACAGCGACCTTTGGGTGATTGAAGTCGAAGACCGTGCCGGAAGGCATCTTCTGGATGAAGACGGGTTGTCGGGCTAACATCCCCTTATGGACTGGCGCGACACAGGCATTCTTCTGAGCAGTCGCCGACACGGCGAAAGCGCGATGATCATCGACGTGTTTACACCCGAACGTGGCCGTCACGCGGGCGTTGTGCGCGGTGGGGCATCGCGCAAGGTCGCGCCGATCCTGCAACCTGGTGCGCAGCTTGATCTGGCGTGGCGGGCACGGCTGGAGGACCATCTGGGAAGCTTTACAGTGGAACTGCAACGCTCCCGCGCCGCTATCGCCATGCAGAACCGCACCACGCTGGCTGGGCTGAATGCCACATTAGCGCTCTTGTCGTTTGTCCTGCCCGAACGTGAACCGCATCCCGCTCTATACGTCCACACGCAGAACCTGCTGGACCTTCTGGATCAAACCGACCTTTGGCCCTTGGCCTATTTGCGCTGGGAAACCGCACTATTGGATGATCTGGGATATGGCCTCGATCTAAGCTCGTGCGCGGTCACCGGAGCAACCGAAGATCTGATTTATGTCTCGCCCAAATCAGGCCGCGCGGTATCCGCAAAAGGCGCGGGTGACTGGGCCGACCGACTTCTGCCCCTCCCTGACGCTTTACGTGAGGGTGGCGCGACCGAGATAGCCGATATCGTCGCGGCATTGGGCCTGACGGGCTATTTTCTGGAAAACAAACTTGCCGCTGGCCAAGTGGGAAAGCCGTTACCCGAGGCCCGCGCCCGGTATCTTGATCAGTTGAAACGCGCATTCTCCCAATCCAAATCCTAAATTCCCGCGCATCCAGCATTTCGGCGAAGTTTGGAAAACACCAAAACGTCGCCTTTTCAGTTTCGCGCTGGCACGGTAGGTAAAGGGCATGACCATGACGGTGCCAAATATCCTGACTCTTTTGCGCCTTCTGGCCGCGCCAGGAGTGGCGCTTATGTTCCTCTATTTTTCGCGCCCAGCTGCGGATTGGTTTGCCCTGACACTGTTCGTCCTTGCCGCCATCACGGACTGGTTCGACGGGTACCTTGCACGCGCGTGGAAACAGGAAAGCAAGTTGGGGGCGATGCTTGATCCGATTGCCGACAAGGCGATGGTTGTGATCGCCCTTATGGTCATCGTGGGCTATTCATCAATGTCGCCGTGGCTCGTTTTGCCCGCGACCTTCATCCTGTTCCGCGAAGTCTTTGTCTCGGGCTTACGCGAATTTCTGGGTGACACGGCGGGCACGCTGAAAGTGACGCCGCTGGCCAAGTGGAAAACCACACTCCAGATGGTCGCCATTGCAATCCTGTTCGCGCAGGGTGTCTTTGAACACTACCTTGGTATGTCTGCGATGGGCATGAGTCCCGAGATAGTCCAAGGCGTGATGATGGGAGAGGTCGAAGACCTGCATGGTCTCTGGTGGAAACATGCCGGGATGGTCTGGACCGGCCACGCGGGTCTTGTCCTATTATGGATCGCCGCGTTCCTGACGTTGATCACAGGCTGGGACTATTTTCGCAAGGCCGTACCGTTTTTGAGGGATTGAGCAAATGGATGTGCTGTATTTCGCCTGGGTCCGCGAACGGATCGGATTGCCCAAGGAAACGGTGACGACCGACGCCGAGACCGTAGCGGGTCTTGTCGCCGAACTGCGTGCGCGCGAAGACCGATATGACCTAGCCTTTTCCGACCTCAGCGCCCTGCGCGTGGCCGTCGATCAGGAACTCACCGATTTCGACGCGTCGATCAAAGGCGCGCGGGAAGTGGCGTTCTTTCCGCCGATGACGGGCGGCTGATGCGCGTCGTCGTTCAGGACACCCCGTTCGATTTCGGGGCCGAGGCCGAAGCCTTTGCCAATGGCCGCCACGATATGGGCGCGATCGTCACGTTTACGGGCGTGGTGCGGGATTTCGGCAATGGCGGGTTGGATGCGATGGAGATTGAACATTACCCCGGCATGACCCAAAAAGCGCTTGAGGCCATCGCCGCCGAAGCGGTCACGCGCTGGTCTTTGGGCGATGTTTTGGTGATCCACCGCTACGGGCGGATGGAACCGGGCGAGAAGATTATGATGGTCGCCACTGCCGCGCCACACCGCAAGGACGCGTTCGAAGCGGCCGAGTACCTGATGGACTACCTCAAATCCCGCGCGCCGTTCTGGAAAAAGGAACACGCGACAACGGGTGAAACCAACTGGGTGGCCGCCAAAGACGAGGACGAGGACGCGCTCACAAGGTGGTAGCTTGTCCACTGGATGGATCGGTCATATGATTTGACCAATTCAATCACCCAAGAGCATCATGCCTTTCCAACCCGTCACCCCCGAAAAGTTGTCCACATCGGTCACCCGCCAGATTGAAAAGCTGATCCTGCAAGGCATCCTGCGGCCTGGCGAACGTTTGCCGTCGGAGCGCGAACTGGCAGACCGACTGAATGTCTCGCGCCCGTCGCTGCGGGAATCCATCGCTGACCTGTCAGAGCGTGGGCTGCTGACCAGCCGCGCGGGGGCTGGCGTGTATGTGGCGGATGTTCTCGGCTCTGCCTTTTCGGACGCGCTGATCCAGCTGTTCGCCAACCACGACGAGGCGGTTTTTGATTACCTGTCCTTCCGCCGCGACATGGAAGGGCTGGCAGCAGAACGCGCGGCACGGTTGGGGTCTGACACGGATCTCGCGGTGATCGGTGCGGTGTTCGACCGGATGGAAGCGGCGCACGCCAAACGCGACCCGTCCGACGAGGCGGCGCTGGACGCGGAGTTTCACCTGTCCATCATCGAGGCCAGCCACAACGTGATCATGCTGCACATGATGCGGTCGATGTACCAGCTCTTGCGCGAAGGGGTGTTCTACAACCGGCAGATCATGTTCCGCCAAAAGACCACGCGGGGGGCGTTGTTGGACCAACACCGGGCGATCAATGACGCATTGCAAGCACGCGAACCCGAAGCGGCACGCAAGGCAGTGGTGGATCACCTGACCTATGTCGAGTCCTGCCTCGCGGACAACCGCAAGGCAGAGGCGCATGAAGCCGTGGCGCGCCAAAGATATGAACATACGCTTGCGAAGGGCTGAAATGCGTCGACGCATTTAGGCGAAACCTTCGATGGTTTCGTGCCCTTAGCCCGCCACCCGCGCCTTCATCAGCCCCTCGGCCTTCAACCGCTCATGACATTCGTCCAGCGACTGTCGTGCCCGCGCAATCAACGTGTCGATCTCGTCTTTCGTAATCACCAGCGGAGGAGAGATGATCATGCGGTCTCCGACGTGGCGCATGACGAGGTTGTTGGCGAAGCAGCGCTCGCGGCAGATGAAGCCGACGGTGCCTTCGTCAGCCTCGAACTTGGCCCGGGTGGCTTTGTCAGGGGTAAGGGCGATGCTGCCCATCATACCGACGATCTTGGCCTCACCCACCAGCGGGTGGTCGGTCAGCGACTCAAACTTCTCGCGCAGGTAAGGTGCCGTCTCCTCCCGGACGCGGGTGACGATGCCTTCTTCGTCGAGGATACGCAGGTTTTCGAGCGCCACCGCGCAGGCGACCGGGTGGCCGGAATAGGTGTAGCCGTGGTTGAACTCGACATTGTTGATGACCTCGGCCACTTCGTCACAGATGATCGACCCGCCGATGGGTTGGTAACCAGAGGACAGGCCCTTGGCGATAGTCATGATATGCGGGCGGATGTTCATGGTCTGGCTGCCGAACCAGTTGCCGGTGCGCCCGAAGCCGCAGATCACCTCGTCCGCGATCAGCAGGATGCCGTACTTGTCGACGATGCGCTGGATTTCGGGCCAGTAGGTTTCCGGCGGGATGATTACGCCGCCGGCGCCCTGGACGGGTTCGGCGATGAACGCCGCGACGCGGTCTTGGCCCAGTTCCAGAATGGCGGTTTCCAGTTGGCGGGCGCGTTCGAGCCCAAATTCCTCGGGCGTCATGTCGCCACCTTCGGCCCACCAGTTGGGCTGGTCGATGTGGTGAATGTTCGGGATCGGCATCCCACCCTGCATGTGCATGCCCTTCATGCCCCCAAGGCTTCCCGACCCGACCGACGACCCGTGATACGCGTTCCAGCGCGAGATCACGATGTTCTTTTCGGGCTGGCCCTTTTCCTGCCAATAGGTGCGCACCATCCGAAGGTTGGTGTCGTTCGCCTCTGACCCGGACCCAGCGAAGAAGACCTGATTGAAACCGTCGGGCGCTAGCTCCGCCAACTTCTGCGCGAGCGCGATTGCAGGCACATGGGTGGTCTGGAAGAACGTGTTGTAGAACGGTAGTTCCTCCATCTGACGGGCCGCCGCCTGGGCCAGTTCCTTGCGCCCGTAGCCGATGTTCACACACCACAGCCCCGCCATCGCATCCAGAATGCGGTTGCCATCACTGTCCGTCAGCCACACCCCATCGGCCCGCGTGATTACCCGCGCGCCTTTCTCGGTCAGGCCCGCGCCATGTGTAAAAGGGTGCATGTGATGGGCTGCATCGAGGGCCTGCAACTCTGCTGTGGGCATGTGGTTCGTGATGGTGGCCATGGGGACAGATCCTTTTCCGAGAGGCTGTCGCCAAAATATGATCAAATTATTTCAAGTCAATCGAATCAGATGAGTCCCTGCCGGATTTGTTCCATCCCCTGGGCCACGTCCCCCAGCATAGCCTCGGCGGCGGCGTCGCCATCATTTGACGCCAACGCAGCCAGCACATCCTTGTGACGGTCCGGCAGATTCCGGGTTCCGAACTGACCACAGACAACACGCAGCGACGGACCAAACCGCAACGACAACCGATCCACCATTTCTGTCAGAATCGGAGCCTGCGCCAAAGCATTGAGTTCTGCATGAAAGCTGTGGTTTTCGACAAGGTAGCTGTGCACATCACCGCGTCGAATCGCAGCGTCCAGACGCCGGTCAATTTCTGCCAGAAGCATCACATCCGCCTGTGTCGCCCGCTGCGCCGCCCGTCTTGCCAGTTCGGGCTCCAACGCCTTTCTGGCAATGGCCAATTCCTCAATGGCTTTAGCATCCAGAACCGGCACAGCGATTCGCCGGTTACCCAGAAATTCAAGCGCACCTTCCGCGGTCAACCGACGCAAAGCTTCGCGAACGGGTGTCATGCCCACGCCCAGCGCCTCAGTCAGACCTTGAATTGTCACCGGCTGGCCCGGTTCGAATTCGCCGAACAAGACCCGATCGCGCAATTGACGGTAGACCACCACGTGCGCTGGCAAGCGGATGGGGTCCGTTGCTGCCTTCGCCGATATTTGTCCAGCCATATTATCCCTCACGAACTGCCAAGACATTGGGCAGAATGCCCGATTGCCTGCCTCAGACAAGTCATCTTGCACGTTCCAAACGGAAGTGAAAACATCTCTGCTATTGCCAGACCGGGCAAGTTTTGATCAAATTCACATCTACGGGGTCGCAAGTGCCCCGGGATCAACGGGAGACTTTCATGAAAACCCATCTGCTGACTATGACCGCAGGTGCCGCACTAATGGCTTCATTCGCCACCGCAGAGGAAGTGCGCGTCTATAACTGGTCTGACTACATCGACGAAGAGCTGCTCACCAAGTTCGAAGAAGAAACCGGGATAGACCTTATTTACGACGTTTTCGACAGCAACGAACTGCTCGAGACAAAAATGTTGGCCGGCGGGGCGGGCTATGACGTGGTGGTGCCAACGGGCACGTTCCTTCAGCGTCAAATCGCGGCGGGTGCATTTCAAAAACTGGACATGTCCAAGCTGCCAAACAAAGGCAACATGTGGGATGTGATCGAAAAGCGCACGGATCAGTATGACCCAGGCAACGAGTTTTCGATCAACTACATGTGGGGTACCACAGGTATCGGCGTGAACACCGGCAAGGTGACAGAGGTTCTGGGCACCGACGCCCCGATTGCATCGCTCGACCTCGTGTTCAACCCAGATAACATGGAAAAGTTATCGTCCTGTGGCGTTCACTTCCTTGACGCCCCAACCGAGATGATCCCCGCCGCGCTGACCTATGCCGGCCTCGACCCCGACCGCAAGGACGACGAAGCCTTGGCCGCCGCAGAAGAAGTTCTGTTGGCCGTACGTCCCTACATTCAGAAATTCCACAGTTCAGAATACATTAACGCTCTGGCAAACGGCGACATCTGCGTCGCCTTCGGCTGGTCCGGCGACATACTTCAGGCCCGCGATCGCGCTGCCGAAGCTGATAACGGCGTCGAAGTAGCCTACAACGCCCCTGTTGAAGGTGCTCTGATGTGGTTTGACCAGATGGCAATCCCAGTTGATGCTCCGAACCCGGAAGCCGCACATGTGTTCCTGAACTTCATCATGGATGCACAGAACATGGCGGCCGCGTCGAACTACGTTTACTACGCCAACGGCAACGCAGCGTCCAAAGAGTTCCTCGTCGAGGATGTGATCGGCGACACAGCGATCTATCCGGACGAAGCGACACTTGAAAAACTCTACACGGTGACTCCGTTCCCGCCGCGCGAGCAGCGGTCGCTGACCCGGATGTGGACTAAGGTCAAGTCTGGCACCTAATCCAACATGCGCTTTTATCCGGCGGGGTTATCCCGCCGGATAGTTTCTTGGCTCGGAGGGCCTGAAGTGTCGCAAACCGTTTTTTCTCCGTGGGAAGACCCCAACGAAAAACCGCTTATCCAGTTCAAGAATGTGACCAAGCGGTTCGGTGATTTCATCGCAATTGACAATCTCACGCAGGATATCTTCGCCAAGGAATTCTTTGCTCTGCTTGGCCCATCGGGGTGCGGCAAGACCACCATGATGCGAATGCTCGCCGGTTTTGAGGCCCCCAGCCAAGGCCAGATCTTCATCGCCGGGCAGGACATGGCCAAGATCCCGCCGAACAAGCGCGCAGTGAACATGATGTTCCAATCCTACGCGCTGTTTCCACACCTGAGCGTCTGGGACAACATCGCCTTTGGCCTCAAACGCGAAGGTAAGGACAAGGAAACCGTCGCTGCGCGCGTCGAAGAGATGCTGCGCCTCACACGCCTCAGCAAATTCGCCAAGCGCAAACCCCACCAGATTTCCGGCGGCCAGCGGCAGCGCGTGGCGCTTGCCCGCTCATTGGCCAAAGCCCCTAAACTGCTTCTGCTGGATGAACCACTCGGGGCGCTTGATAAGAAACTGCGCCAAGACACACAATTCGAGCTGATGGACATCCAGGAGATAACCGGCACCACCTTCGTGATCGTGACTCATGATCAGGAAGAAGCCATGACCGTGGCAAGCCGCGTTGCCGTGATGGATGAAGGACAGATCATCCAAGTCGCCACCCCGGCGCAGATTTACGAGGCCCCAAACTCCGTCTACGTGGCGGATTTCATCGGCGACGTGAACATCATCTCAGGCCGCGCCAAGCCCAATGGTGAAAAGGTCGCGACCCAATGGGCCGAAGGTCAGCCTGACATCATCGGAACAACGGCCACGAAATTTGATACCGGGCAGGAAATCCACTTTGCCATCCGCCCCGAAAAGGTCGCGATCAGCACAGACGAGCCGCAGGACGCGGCAAACAAAGTGCGCGGCAAGGTCCTCGATATCGCCTATCTCGGCAACATCTCGACTTATCACGTCGAATTACCCACTGGCCATGTCATCAAGGCACAGACCGCCAACACCCGCCGCCTGTCTCGGCGTCAGATCACATGGGAAGACCCGGTTTGGATCAGCTGGACAGACACCGCCGGTGTCCTGTTGGAGCGCTAGGGAATGCGCCGCTTCATCCTCATCGCGGTGCCGTACCTTTGGCTGGTCGCGCTTTTCCTGATCCCATTTGTTATCGTTCTGAAAATCTCGCTGTCGGATGTCGCGCTGGCCCGCCCGCCTTATATGCCCCAACTCGATTTCGCGGCCGGGTGGGAAGGGTTCCAATCCTTCTTCGCCGCGCTCGATTTCGAAAACTTCTGGTTCCTGACGACCGACGACCTTTATTGGAAAGCCTATCTCAGCTCGCTCCAGATTTCGCTCACCTCAACCGTGATGACCCTGCTTGTAGGGTATCCCATCGCTTATGCCATGGCGCGCGCAGCCCCGGAATGGCGCCCCACACTTTTGATGCTGGTGATCCTGCCCTTCTGGACCAGCTTTCTGATCCGCGTCTATGCATGGATGGGCATCTTGTCGAACGAAGGTCTGCTGAACCAGTTCTTGCTTTGGCTGGGTGTAATCAACGAACCCCTAACAATCCTGAACACCAACACTGCCGTCTATATCGGCATCGTTTACACCTATCTGCCCTTCATGGTCCTGCCGATCTATTCGGCCCTAGAACGCATGGATGACAGCCTTCTGGAAGCTGCCGAAGACCTTGGCTGCTCGCGCCTCAGCGCGTTCTGGCTGGTGACGATTCCACTGTCCAAGAACGGCATCATCGCAGGCTGTTTCCTTGTTTTCATCCCGGTGATCGGGGAATTCGTGATCCCGTCCCTGCTGGGTGGATCGGGCACCCTGATGATCGGCAAGGTCCTGTGGGAGGAATTCTTCTCCAACCGCGACTGGCCCGTGGCTTCGGCAGTGGCGGTGATCCTCCTGTTGATCCTTGTGATCCCGATCATCCTGTTCCAACGCAACGAACAAAAACAGCGCGAGGCAGAAGGATGATGCGATTGTCTGCTCCCTTCATCTTGCCGTGTAAACTCTGGGGGTCTGGGGGTGAAACCCCCAGCCGGTCGGCCGCGCCAGCGGGCGAAACCGAAAGGCGCGCAACATGAAACGGTTCTCTTGGTTCAACGCCACATCGCTAACGCTTGGCTTCGCGTTTCTCTACGTGCCCATGATCATCTTGGTGTTTTACAGCTTTAACGCGTCCAAACTGGTCACGGTCTGGGCCGGATTTTCGACGCAATGGTACGGCGAACTATTCCGCAACGAGGAATTCCTCAATGCTGCCTGGGTCACAGTCAATGTCGCCGTGATGAGCTCGACCATCGCCACGGCCCTCGGCACAATGGCGGCCTACGTTCTGGTCCGCGCGGGTCGGTTCAGCGGGCGCACATTGTTCTCCGGCATGATTTACGCCCCGCTTGTGATGCCCGAAGTCATAACCGGCCTATCGCTCCTCCTTCTTTTTATCGGCATCGGGTTGGACCGAGGTGTGCTGACCATCGTTCTTGCGCACACCACATTCTCGATGTGCTACGTCTCCGTAGTGGTCTCTTCGCGCCTCGTCAGCTTTGACCAATCTTTGGAAGAGGCCGCACTGGATCTCGGCTGCTCTCCGTTCGAGGCCTTCCGCCTTGTCACTCTGCCGATCATCGCACCTGCGGTGATTTCAGGCTGGCTTCTGGCATTCACCCTGTCGCTGGATGATCTGGTGATCGCCAGCTTCACCACAGGCCCGTCTGCCACCACCCTACCAATCAAGATCTTTTCAGCAGTGCGCCTTGGCGTCAGTCCAGAGATCAACGCGCTGTCCACGATCATGATCGCGATTGTCACCGTCGGCGTGATCACCGCGTCGCTGATCACCAAACAAGCGGCGGTCCGGCAAGCGCGCGACGAACGCATGGCCGAACGCCCTGCATGAAGCGCATCTACGAGGCGGCAGCATACCAGACACCGCAGTCCTGCTGGTGGCGTGACACCGCGCCGCCCGTGGATCAGCCGCAGCTGGACGGGGATCAAAGAACTGATGTCGCTGTCATTGGCGGAGGGTTCACTGGTCTGAACGCAGCACTGGTCTTGGCAAAAGCGGGTGTTGAGACAACGGTCATTGATTCCGAACAGCCCGGCTGGGGCGCGTCTGGGCGCAATGGCGGGTTTTGCTGCCTCGGTGGCTCCAAACTGAGCGGCGGGATGATGGCGCGCCGTTTCGGCCAAGACCAACGCGCCGAGTGGCACAAGACCGAACGCGCGGCGGTCGACCATGTAGACGCCCTGCTCTCGGACAACCAGATCAATGCCGACCGCCATTCGGACGGTGAAACGCTCTTGGCCCACACGCCGAAAGCCATGCAGGACATATTGGCCAGTCGCGATGACGCCAAGGCGACCTGCGGCGTAATACCCGAGATCATCGCGGCAGAGGAACTCCGCCAACGCGGTCTTGGCGGCACGTTCTATGGCGGCATCACGCTGCCGATCGGCTTCGCGCTTAACCCCGCAAAATACCACGCAGGGCTGGCACAAAGCGCGCAGGCGGCCGGGGTGCAGCTATTTGGACAATCACCAGCTTTGTCGATCGTCCGCACCGGTGCCACATGGCGCGTCACCACGCCCACCGGGACGATCACCGCCGACAAAGTGATCCTCGCCACCAATGGCTATTCCTCCGAGGATGTCCCCGACTGGCTCCGCTCTCGCTACCTCCCAGTGCAATCAAGCATCCTCGTCACCCGTCCGATCACCCAAAGCGAGCAAGACCGACAAGGCTGGACCAGCCTTCAAATGTGCTACGACAGCCGCATCCTGCTGCACTATTTCCGCCTGATGCCCGATGGGCGCTTCCTGTTCGGGATGCGGGGCGGATTGCGCGCCACGCCAAATGCCGAAGCCGCCCTATCACGAAAAATCCGCGCGGATTTCCATGCGCTTTTTCCCTCATGGCACGATATTGACATCAGCCATGAATGGTCCGGACTGCTGTGCCTGATGCGCAGACTGACTCCCTTTGCCGGGGCTGTGCCCGATCACCCCGGCCTTTTTGCTGCCATGGGCTATCACGGCAACGGCGTCGCGATGGGCAGCTATCTTGGCGCGCGACTTGCCGAGACCATGATAGGGCAAAACCCTTCAGGGCCGATGCCAGCATTTCTATCAACGCCGCCAGCCCGGTTTCCGTTAGGGTCTCTGCGGCGCTTGTTGCTCGCACCAGCCTATTCCGCAGCAACCCTGTTCGATCGCTAGAGCCGACTTTCGAAAGGCAGCGGGCACGCGGTTGCGAAACCGCGTCTCATACGCGGTTGTTTGCGCTTACCCTTAGCCATTTCGAAATGGCTAGAAACCCGCCCAATCTCTTGTGCCGCTCTCCCCGGTTCGCTATTCCAGACGGAACCACGAATTCAGGGAGGAGCGTCATGCTCAAGCGTCCATTCGACAAGTCGAAACTGCCCAGCCGTCATGTGACCGAAGGCCCCGAGCGCGCACCGCACCGGTCCTATTACTATGCAATGGGCATGACCGAAGAAGAAATTCACCAGCCTCTCGTCGGCGTTGCCACCTGCTGGAACGAAGCAGCCCCATGTAACATTGCACTGAACCGTCAGGCGCAAGCCGTGAAGATGGGCGTGAAACAGGCGATGGGCACGCCGCGCGAATTCACGACAATCACCGTGACTGATGGCATCGCGATGGGCCACGAAGGCATGCGTTCGTCGCTCGCTTCGCGCGAGGCGATTGCCGACACTGTCGAGTTGACCATGCGCGGCCACTCTTACGACGCCGTTGTCGGCCTAGCAGGTTGTGACAAATCCCTTCCGGGCATGATGATGGCAATGGTGCGTCTGAATGTACCCTCTGTCTTCATCTATGGCGGATCGATTCTCCCGGGACGCGCGCCGCAGGTTGAAGAGATCCCCGAAGACTTCCGCTCGCGCGATCTGACCGTGCAGGACATGTTCGAAGCCGTGGGTCGTCACCAGAACCACGAGATGTCAGACAAGGCGCTCGACATGCTGGAACGTGTCGCTTGCCCATCTGCCGGTGCATGCGGTGGCCAGTTCACAGCGAATACAATGGCCTGCGTGTCTGAGGCCATCGGCCTCGCACTTTTCAATTCGTCCGGCATGCCCGCACCTTACGAGTCCCGCGACGCCTATGGCGAAGCATCGGGCCGCGCCGTCATGGACTTGATCGAACAGAACATCCGCGCCCGCGATGTGGTCACCCGCAAGGCGCTGGAAAACGCCGCACGCGTCGTGGCCTGTACCGGCGGTTCCACCAATGCCGGTCTACACTTGCCCGCGATTGCGCACGAAGCCGGGATCGAATTCTTCCTTGATGATGTCTGCGAGATTTTCAAAGACACACCATATTTCGTCGATCTCAAACCCGGCGGCACCCATGTCGCCAAGGATCTTTACGATGCCGGCGGTATTCCCGTCGTGATGAAGGAATTGCGCAAGGCAGGTCTGATCCACGAAGACTGCATCACCGCCTCCACACGCACCATTGGCGAAGAACTGGATCGCATCGAACGCGAGGCTGACGGTAAGGTCATCTACTCGATCGAAACGCCGATCACCAAGACTGGCGGCGTTGTCGGCCTCAAAGGCAACCTCGCCCCCGAAGGCGCGATCGTGAAGGTTGCGGGAATCCCGGCCGAAGGTCAGATATTCACGGGCCCTGCCCGCGTATTCGAATGCGAGGAAGACGCCTTTGCAGCCGTCAAAGCGCGCGAATACAAAGAAGGCGAGGTCATCGTCATCCGCAACGAAGGCCCCGCTGGCGGCCCGGGCATGCGTGAGATGCTATCCACCACTGCCGCGTTGTCCGGTCAGGGCATGGGCAAGAAAGTCGCCCTCATTACTGACGGGCGCTTCTCTGGCGCGACCCGTGGCTTCTGCGTGGGCCATGTCGGGCCCGAAGCGGCGCAGGGCGGCCCAATCGCGCTGCTCAAGAATGGCGATATGATCACCATCGACGCGGTGAACGGCGTGCTAAGCGTCGACCTGTCGGATGACGAGTTGGCCCAGCGCAAAGCTGCTTGGACTGGCCCACGGGAAACCATCTACACATCCGGTGCAATCTGGAAATTCGCCAAATTGGTCGGCCCGACATACAAAGGGGCTGTCACCCATCCAGGGGCCGAAGGCGAAAAGCACGTGTACTCCGATCTTTGATTAGATCGCGACACATCCTGCATGCCGCGCTTTTAAGCGCGGCATTCGTGACCGGATGCACTGAGACCGGCACGTTCGAGCGTATGGCATTGCTCGAAGGTGCTGGGCGCGACGGCCCGTCGCTCTTGGCGTCCGCGAAACTCGCACGAGGGGCTATCACCGTCAAAGGACCGGACGGCTATTGCATCGACAAGACCACACTGCGCAGCACAGCGTCCGGCGGATTTGCAGCGATTGCGAGTTGTCACATCATGTCCAGCGGGCAAGACGGACCAATTGTAGAACCCGGCCTCATGACAATTACTGTCAGCCCCGCACCTGCCGCGGCCCCAAGCCCTGCAGAACTGGCAGATGCGTTGGAGACGCAACTCCTGCAAAGCCGCGAATTGAGCGGGCTGGCCGTGGGACAGATGGCCACGGGTGGTGAAACCGCTTTTGCAGGAAGTGATCCGATGCACTGGCGTGGCGCATTCATCATGGGCCCGCATCTGATTGGTGTTACGCTTTACGCACCAAAGAACAGTCCACTTCTGGGTGCGCAAGGCCCCGCATTTATGAACACCGTTTCTTCAGCAATTCGCGCTAGTGCGTCCACGGGCGGGTCCACAAGTGCAGAACAGTCGCAATCATCGTCCGATACATTAGCAACGCGACTTGGCCGTTTATTTGCAAGACGCGATCTGTAATATTGCATTCAACCGGAACGAAACAGTGACGGACATAGAGCATCATCAAGGGCGAGCAGCTCATGACGGAAATGAAACCCGGTCTTCTTGACCGGGTGATCCAGCAATCCGCGCTCCGGCGGTTTCGCCGTTGGGCAGAAACTGCGCGCGATATGGATCTGCGTGATTTGCGGCGAAACCGGGCTGCCGCGCGGCGCCTCAAGTATTTTCTGGACGAACTGTTGTACGTAGCGGATGATCGGTTGGCGCTGCCTGTGCTTGGCAACCAATCCGTACCAATCCCCTATGATGCGGACTGGTCATGGCGGCCGGAAATCTGGTGTGGACCACTCGCGGTACAGGGTATCTCTGCGGTCGAGAACAAGTCGATGCTGGGTAAAGAAGTCACCCTGTTTCACGACTGCGCCCAATCCGAACTGACTCTTCGCCAATTGCGAAACACCAGCGTGGAAGACCTTGCCGCTTATGGCCTGCGTCTGGATGTTTTCCGCTTTGACGGATCCTATCTCTCGCTTGTGATCGATCTCCCGCCTGACGCGACGGTCGATCTTAAGCGCAAGCATCTGATAAGGTGTGATCTGATCGTCGAATTGGAACGGCCGCTCGAAATATTTGCCCGCCTGAACGTGCAACATGGGCCGAACACCGAACAGATCGTCCGTGAATTGCCCTTGAATGATCGGGAACTCGCAGTGGAATTCGATCTTGCATACACCAAACTCAACGAAAAGCGGGTCGAAAAGGTGTGGATCGACCTGATCTTTGAAAATCCTGAAATGAGTCAGGTCATTCTGCGCGACCTGTTCTTCAGCCGTCGCCCACGTGCCGAGATGTGAGGAGCTGACCATGACCGCGTATTCCATGTCCAAAGCCCGTTTCTTCGAAGGCGTATGGGAAGGTGTGATCGCCGGAGATTCCGACGACAGCCCTGCCCCCAAAGTAGACGTCCGCATCCATGACAAGCCGCTCCCGGATGTGTCTCTCGAACCGTTGCCTGATCCGGGCTCATGGCTACTCAAGGTACCGGTTCCCGCGAACTTGCTCGCTGACGGTGTGCATACGTTTATGATTTCGGAATCGTCTCTGGGCCAAGCGCTTGGCAATTTCTCGATCATCGCAGGCGATGCAGCAGGCGAAGACATCCGCGCAGAGATGTCGCTTCTTCGCGCGGAACTGGACATGCTGAAACGATCCTTCCGCAGGCATTGCCGGGAAACCGCATAACCAATAAGCGACCCGTCTGAGAATGATCGCTTTGTGCATCAAGGCGCGATTTTTTCATTTTGTTTGCCTGAATCACCCAAACATGGTCTGCTTTACGTGGCGTCGCCTTGAGGCAACCTGCTTCAGTGTACCCTAGTTCGACTCTGTTCCAGACGCTCGCAGACGACCTACGTCTTTCACGGAGTTGCGTGTTTTGATGCGCTTCTTCCAGATCAAGAGTTTTGCCATGAACAAATTTGAAGAGGCTTACAAAGCCGCAAAAGATTCTCTGACGACCCCATTTAACGGAGAACTTGAAAAACAGCGAAGTGACATGTTGGCGTTGCTTGCAGCTGATGGTCCCTCTGAAGCCAAGAAAGGCGTGCTGAACAAAGTTCGCATGGCGATTGCCACGGATTCATTGGAAAAACGCTTTATCTTCTGGCGCGCAGGCGAAGCGCGAGCCATTGCAAACGCTGCGGGCGACAAAGATGCCCATGGCAAACGAAAGAAGGCCGCCACCATCAAGATGTTCCGCCATCTGTACCACGGCTCCAAGAGCGGTGGCGCGTCTATCTGGGTATATTCACCACCCGTCGCCTATGACAAATGGGTCTTCGACATGTTCACGTCTGACAGCGACGGCTCGATCATGAAGGTGCTGAACAAGAAAAACAAAGAAGTGTACTCCGACCATCATCGCAAGATCATGGTCGACGCGATATCCGAGGCAAAGCGCATCGCGACGTCCGCAGTCACCAAACTCGAGGCCAAGGGAGCGGCAGCAAAAACACTGGTAGAGCAGTATTTCACCGACGGTGACGCGGAATACGACGTTGACGCGATCATGACAAAGCTCTGTAAGGGCTACAAAAAAATCGCCGCGGGCTTGGGAAGTTCAAGTCTCGTGATTTCAGATGAGCCGGGTGACCGTCTTGGCGGTGGCTGGAAAGACTGGGCCTTCATCTACACCGGCGAGGCCATGAAAGTCATTTATCTGCAAAACGCATGGCTTCAAAAAGCGGACGAGGCGTCACCGGACAATTCAGGGCCACTGCATCGGTGTGCAAGAACAATCATACACGAAATGTCCCACAAGGAATTGCGGACAGAAGATGTGGTCTATGGCCCTAGAGGCCTGAAACCAAAAGGGGATTTA
The DNA here is from genome assembly GCA_024742575.1 of Paracoccaceae bacterium. Lineage (GTDB taxonomy): Bacteria > Pseudomonadota > Alphaproteobacteria > Rhodobacterales > Rhodobacteraceae > Marivita. The sequence goes on from JANSYF010000008.1 coordinate 70,665, forward strand.
ACGGGTGCGCACGCTCTGCACAACGCGGACAGCTGGGCGTATTTCGCGATCGACGTGAATGGTCTGCTGTCGGGCCCAGGCAAGGCATACGCCGTCAAAGGCTGCACCGGCATTCGCGCCGTTCCTAAGCGCGAACTGGCATTAGGATGACGATTGGCAAAAGGCGACAGATGTCATGAACGACAAAATCGAAAAAGAGCGCCTGGAACCACCCGAGGTCGATCCCATCCTGATCGGCAATGTGCGATATGAACCCTTGATGTGGGGCATAGCCCGCGGTCTTGGGCAAAACGGCGGCTACATCGAAGCATTTGACAACACGACCGATGCATCGCTCTGGGTACTGAAAATCTATGATATCGTCTATGACGGCGACATGGAGTCAGACAAACAGGATATCTTCATCCAGGAAATGCATGCCGTCGAAAGCGGCGAGCTCTTAATCCTTGACGAGCGTGGACGACGATACAGGGTCGATGTGCGTGATGTGTCGGTCGAGGCATTGCCCGATTGACGCACCTCTGACTGCGCCGTTCTTAGCGCAACGCCTTTGCATTGCCCCAAGCACCGGATAAGCATCTTGTGGCTGGGGCTGACGCGGGCGAGGCATCATTGGACTATTGGATCGTGGCGGCCTTGGCGGCCTTCTTGATGGGATTGTCCAAAGGCGGCGTGCCGATGATCGCGATCCTGGCAGTTCCGCTGATGTCCCTGTTCATGGACCCAGCTCTTGCAGCCGGTTTGTTGCTCCCGATCTATATCGTCGCCGACATGTACGCGATATATCTCTTCCGCAAAGCGTTCTCTGTGCGCAATCTCAAGATCCTTTTACCCGGCGCGATTGTCGGCATCTCGATCGGGTTTGCAGCTGTGTCCTATGTTCCGGGGGATGCGGGTAAGCTTTTGGTGGCCGGAATCGGCTTTTACTACCTCGCCACTGCTTTGCATAAACGCCTGTCAAAAACACCGATGCCAGCTCGCAATGCGGATGTGCCACGAGGTCTGATCTGGGGTACGCTTGCGGGATTGACCAGTTACATCTCTCACGCCGGTGGGCCACCCTACCAAGCATATGTCTTGCCACAAAAACTCGATAAGATGGTCTATCTTGGAACCACCGCGATCTTTTTCTCGGTTGTAAACTTGATGAAAGTCCCTCCTTTCATCCTAGCGGGCCAGATCACATGGGACAGCACGGCGCAGGCGTTGTGGATCGCCCCCTTCGCCCTTGCCGGAGCATGGAGTGGATCCAAAATTTCGCGCGCCCTGCCCGAACGCATCTTTTTTATCCTGATCGAGGTTGCTTTGGCTCTGGTGTCATTCAAACTGCTCTATGAAGTCTTGTTCACTTAACGGACCGTGCCTCTGGATTGACCTTCCGGCGCCGCATAGGCAGGTTAGCGGGGTAACCCCGACCCGGAGAACTTATGTCCCCGCTGCGCGGTATGGCGCTGAAACTCAGCGCTGTCTTGCTCTTCGTCATCATGGCGGCTCTGATCAAAGCCAGTTCCGACGTTGTCCCGCCGGGCGAAGCGGTTTTTTTCCGGTCTTTCTTTTCGATACCGGTCATTCTTCTGTGGCTTGCTTTACGGCGCGAACTTAGCACCGGGCTGCGCACCCGTAATCCTTCGGGGCATTTCTGGCGGGGTCTCTTCGGTGTCAGCGCCATGGCGTGCGGCTTTGCAGCGCTTGGGTTGTTGCCACTGCCCGAGGTCACGGTACTCGGGTATGCCGCGCCGATCCTCACAGTGATTTTCGCGGCAGTTCTTTTGGGCGAAAAAATCCGATTGGTCCGGATGTCAGCCGTCTTCATCGGACTCGTTGGGGTGGTTATCGTGATGCTCCCGCAACTGGGTAATGAAGATATGGGCGCTGCTGCGCGTTGGGGTGTGGCACTGGTGTTGGCGTCGGCCACACTTCGTGCATTGGCGCATGTCCATATCCGCAAGCTTGTGCAGAGCGAAACCACGTCGGCCGTGGTTTTCTACTTCGCAGTGACAGCGTCATGTCTGTCGCTCTTTACGGTGCCATTCGGTTGGGTCGTGCCTGACCCTATCACAGCCAGTCAACTCATTGGCGCAGGTATGTTCGGAGGGGTCGCACAAATCTTGCTGACCTCGTCTTACCGACACGCCGAAGCAGCATTCCTTGCCCCATTCGACTACGCATCAATCCTCTTCGCGCTGGTCATCGGATATACGATCTTCGACGAAATTCCGACGATCCATACCCTTGTCGGCTCTGTCGTCATCGTCGGCGCAGGGGTTCTGATCATCTGGCGCGAACGCCAACTCGGGGTTAAACGCGGCGCGGCGCGCTCAAACCTAACGCCGCAGGGCTGATTGCATTTCCGCCGATTGGGCCTTAGATCACATCCAGCTAAGACAGGGTGACGGGAGCCGCACTGCATGAACTGGATCACCAATTACGTCCGACCCCGGATCAATTCGATCTTTTCGCGCCGCGAGATCCCCGAGAACCTTTGGGTCAAGTGCGACGAGTGCGGCACCATGTTGTTCCACCGCGAAATGTCGGACAACCTCAATGTGTGCTCCAATTGCAGCCATCACATGAACATCACACCGCGCGAACGGTTCCAAGGCCTGTTCGACGGTGGCATTTTCACAGAAGTCTCCGTTCCCGAACCGCTCGCCGACCCGCTGCATTTCCGCGACCAAAAGAAATACCCTGACCGCATGAGGGCCGCGCAGAAGGCGACGGGCGAAAAAGAGGCGATGCTGGTCGCCACTGGCGAAATCGGCCGCACACCCATCGTGGCCGCCGCGCAGGATTTCAGCTTTATGGCGGGCTCCATGGGCATGTATGTTGGCAACGCCATCATCGCCGCCGCCGAGAAAGCTGTCGAACTGCGCCGCCCGCTGGTGCTGTTCTCTGCCGCTGGCGGCGCACGCATGCAGGAAGGCATCTTAAGCCTGATGCAGATGCCTCGCACCACCGTCGCCGTGCAAATGCTGAAAGAGGCGAACCTGCCATATATCGTCGTTCTGACGCATCCGACAACTGGCGGTGTCACAGCATCGTACGCCATGCTGGGCGATATCCAGATAGCCGAACCCGGCGCACTGATTTGTTTTGCTGGTCCCCGCGTGATCGAACAAACCATCCGCGAAAAACTGCCCGAAGGGTTCCAACGCGCCGAATATTTGCTGGAACACGGCATGCTTGACCGCGTGACCGACCGCCGCAAGATGCGCGAAGAACTGGTACAGATTATCCGCATGCTCATGCACATGCCACCTCCCGTCGCGGGCGACCTACCTGCACCCGCCCCGGCCGACACAACGCCGGTGCCACCGCCCCCATCCGACAAAACACCATGAACACACAAATCGGTTCGGACGTCATTCTTGACCGGATGATGGCCCTTCATCCCAAGGTGATTGACCTCACCCTGAACCGCGTTTGGACACTGCTGGACGCGCTCAACAATCCCGAACGCACTCTGCCTCCAGTAATCCACATTGCTGGAACCAACGGCAAGGGGTCGACGCAAGCGATGATCCGCGCCGGGCTGGAAGCGGCGGGCAAAAGCGTCCACGCGTATACGTCCCCGCATCTGGCGCGCTTTCACGAACGCATCCGTCTTGCTGGCGACCTGATCACCGAAGCCCACCTGACCGAGGTGCTTGATGAATGCTACCGCGCCAATGATGGCGCCAATATCACCTATTTCGAAATCACAACCTGCGCTGCCATGCTGGCTTTTGCCCGCACAAAGGCGGATTACACCCTCCTAGAAGTTGGCCTAGGCGGACGTCTCGACGCGACCAACGTGATCGACACACCTGCATTAACCATCATCACACCCGTATCGATGGATCACGAAGGCTTCCTTGGCGACACGCTTGCCAAGATCGCAGGCGAAAAAGCCGGGATCATCAAGCGCGGCGTGCCCTGCGTTGTTGGCCCGCAGGCCGAAGAGGCGATGGACGTGATCGAAGCGCAAGCTGCCCGCTTGGGTGCCCCCCTACTCGCATACGGGCAACACTGGCACGTGTTCGAAGAGCGCGGCCGCCTAGTCTATCAAGACGAAACCGGCCTGCTTGATCTTGACCTGCCCAATCTGCCCGGCCAGCATCAAATCCAGAACGCGGGTGCGGCGATCGCCGCACTCCGACATTTGAACATGCCTGAAGGTGCGTTTGAAGGTGCCGTTCAAAACGCCCACTGGCCCGCCCGAATGCAACATCTCAAGGGCACGTCCCTCAATGATCTTGCACCGCAAGCTGACCTCTGGCTCGATGGCGGGCATAATCCCGCAGCCGGTGAGGCGCTTTCGGCACATCTGCGAAGTTTGCCCAAACGGCCGACGCATCTGATTTGCGGCATGCTGAATACCAAGGACGTGCGTGGATACATGCGCCCATTGGCCGGTATTGCGGACCATTTGACAGCAATTTCCATTCCCGGTGAGATCAATACGCTAAGCGCCGAGGACACTGAAAAAGCGGCAAAGCATGTCGGATTGATCGCGGATCAAGCGGACAGTGTGGAAACCGCCCTGCGCCAGATTGCGGCGGCCGAACCACAGGCACGGGTACTGATCTGCGGGTCGCTCTATCTTGCAGGTCATGTGCTGCGGCTGATTGGTTGACCCAAATTTCGGGCGGGTCACTTTATATTGACCAAAACCACCTAAATCGCCTATATATCGACAAAAAAGAGCAGTTCCCGCACAAGCGGGGCAAATAGGTGGCACCATGGTATCAGTACGGCGCGCCGTAATTGCAGCAAGTATTGCTGCGGGCAGCCCGTTGATCGCGCAATCTGCGGCGATCACGGAAAGCGCAAGTGCGTTCTCGTTCACCATGAACGGGGCGGAAATGTCCGTTACCCGCAGTGGCCCATCTTGCCCGTCTTCCTGTATTCAACCCATGACCGCAGCAGCCGGGGTCGAAACGCTAGGTGAACTCGAAGTCATCGGTTTTTTGCAAAACTTTGTCAGCACAGGCTCGGGTCTTTTGATCGACGTGCGCATGCCCGGTACGTTTTCCTCGGGTTCAGTACCCGGCGCGGTCAACGTTCCCGTCGCAACCTTTCTTCCAGACAACCCTTACCGCGCCGATCTTCTATCTGCCTTAGGCGTAGCCAACCCCGAGTCCTCGCCCAGTTTTGCAGGAGCATTTTCACTCGTGGTCTTTGGAAACGGTCCCGATGACGGCACCGCACGCGATGCAATTCAGCATCTCTTGGGTGCGGGATATCCGGCCAACAAAGTTAAATATTACCGCGGCGGTGCGTCAACCTGGAGCGCACTTGGCCTGAACAATTCGGTGGGACAATGACGCAGACATCCAAAAATGCGGGTCTGATCCGTATGGCCCTGATGGGGACAGCCTTCATTGCGCTGACTATCTTCCTTGTCGTGTTCCAGCCCGGCTCTCCAAGGAACGCTCAGTCCAGTTTCACCCTTGAAGAGCCAACAACCGTCACGCGCGTCGCCGATCCAGTAACAGTCGCTCCCACGGTTAATGAACCACTCGCCGTTGTCCCGATGCCGGTGCAGATAACTGCTCCCGCAACCACAGCCCAGATAACCTCTTCTACCCAGACCCCGGGCCAGCCAACCAACATGCGTGATATGACATTCAGCGCAATTTCGAACCTGAAGTCTGTGACGACTGGTGAAGCGCCTGCTCCCGGTCAGCCGGGCAGCCTTCTGCATAGCGTCGTGAAACGCAGCATCGCCAACGGTACGCCCCCGCAAACGACCTCGCCACAAGTCACTGAAATCGAACCCGTCAGCACAAACGCACCCCGTTTTCCGGCAGCTGGTTCATATTTCGTGCGTCCTGGCGACACTCTTCTCAGCATCGCGATCGAACTTTACGGCGACCGTTCCGCAGCAACCGAGATCTTTCAGCAAAATACCAACATCATGTCGAGTCCAGACAGTCTGAAGCCCGGAATGGTGCTGAAACTGCCCTCGTCATAGTCCCTCAACATCTAGCCCTACCCGCTACAGTTGGAAAATATGCTGTCCGAGTCACCTAAATGTTGACCGGTGCGAATCACTATGGCACAACATTGTCAGAGTTCGTGACTTGCTTTGTAAGCGAACACGGAACGGGGGATTTTACGGTGTTATTGAGTACCCGAGTTCACAGCGAAATGGCTTTCATAGGCCGCGTTGTGATTGGGAACACCGCACGGAACGACCACCAAGACCTCGAAGACCCCTCGGGCGCACCCTCGCGCCTTCATCGACGTAAGGTATAGCAAGGACCTGAACACAGGCGAGAAATATCGAGCAGCCTTATACCAACGGCCTGATTGTTTGACTCGCAGAGGATTCCCTTCTGCAGAAAAATCTGAATCACTGTCTTCAAACGATGGAGGCTTTGATGGCAGTTGAAATCACACGGAAAGACGTGTCGGCGGGCGATCTTCGAGCGA
>JANSYF010000070.1 GCA_024742575.1 Paracoccaceae bacterium
CATCTTCTCCTGTGTCATGGGAACCTCCTGTCCAATTGAGAAACCTCAATCGTCAGGCAGGTCAGTCACATCGCAAAATTCGATCCATTCAGCCGGGCGCGATACATCAGAAACAAGCGCCCATGCCGCGAGAGCGGCTTAGTCCAAGAGCCCAGAGTGACTAATGCTGCAAGTCGTCGGTATGACCGCTTTTCAGTGTCCTTCTCCAGTTCCTTGCGTTCGGTCGTGGCGGACACCGACCAAGCACAGATTAGTTCAGCCGAAACGAACTGCGCGGCTGAACCTAGCTTTCAGTGCAATGCCTATTCGGCAAGCGCGACATCGCGCGGACCGGCGAAGTCGAGCAGCCCTATGCAGGGGATCTCGCCGTCGCACCGGTCGGCGTGAACCGCACCGCCTTCAACGAGTGAGTAGTCACCCACAGTTGTCGGGACTTCCGTGCCATCGGCTTCGATATGGACCCAGTTGCCTTGAATGGTCATGCCCCAATAGTCATGGGTATGGACGTGCATTGGGATCGCGACGCCCGGTTCCATCTTGAAGAACCATCGGGCGCCGGTTTCATCGTCTCCCCACAAATGTGCGAGCTGTACGCCAGGGATCGGGGCATCGAACCACTCGACATTTTCAAGCGCGACATGGTGCTCGCCATGATCGCCCTCCGCAAAAACGTGGGTCGTCAGGACAAGCGCAGCGGCGGCGGCAGCAATCAAGATTTTCATATCGGAATTCTCCTGTTTCCTTTTTTGATACTGACTAGTACTAATAAAAATCAGACCCTGTCAATAATAAAGTACTAAATGGTATAAAATGAATGAAGTCCCCAAGAAATCTCGTCGTGGGCGGCCAAAGACCCTGAAGAAGGCGGATGTCACAGATGTCGCGATGCACGCCTATTGGGAAAACGGGCCAGCTGAAGTTTCGCTTAACGCGATTTGCCAGCAGGCCGGCGTGTCAAAGCCCTCGGTGTATCGAGAGTTTGGGAATGACGACGGGCTCACCCATGCTGCGCTTTCGAGCTATGCCGACAAGGTGCTTGGCAAAATGTTGACGATTACCCAAAGCGAAGACAGTTTTGCGCGTAAGCTCAATCAACTCGTGCATCTGTCTGCTGAAGACGTGCTGCATGAACACGGCTGTCTTTTCGTCAAGATGCGCACCGCCAAAGCCCAAATGGGACCCAAGACGCAAGAACTGATCGGGGCCATCGAAAGTATGTCGCTGGATGCATTTTCGAAGGTCCTCTCCGAGGCGCGCGCGGCCGGCAGTGGGTCCGGCGGCATCTCGGTTGAACTGGGCGCTCGATATCTGCAGGCTCAAATCGGACTTGCCTTAGACCAGCGCGCCAGAGGCGAAGATCCCAAAGAGACGCTCGCACTTGCTCTTTCCGTTTTCAACACTGCAGACACATAGACGATCGGTGGGCCAAGAAAGCAGACATTGGGGAACGTGTCAGCAATGTCCGCAAAGTCCGCATTGCTAACCTACGTGAAGACCCGCATCCAGGTTAGAAGATGCGGGTATCTAACCGTCTGCCGCCCCCTTACAGCACCGACTCGAACAACGCCCGCGTGTTCGCCTCGGTCATGGTGACCGGGTTGCCGCCTGTGGACGGGTCGTTGAGCGCATCGCGGACGAGCACATCGAGGTTGGCGTCCTTCACACCCAGATCGGTGAGCGTTTTCGGGATCGCGAAGCCCGCGTTGAACTGATCGACAAAGGCGCAGAAGCCGTCGAAGCCGCCGTCGATGCCGAGATAGCCTGCTGCGCGGTCAAAGCGGTCGCGGATGGCGTCGGCGTTGAACTTGAGCACGGTGGGCATGAAGACGGCGTTGGTGGTGCCGTGGTGCGTGTGGTGATGCGCGCCGATGGGGTGGCTCAGGGCATGGATCGCGCCGAGGCCCTTTTGGAAGGCGGTGGCACCCATGGCGGCGGCGCTCATCATGTTGGCACGGGCTTCGATATCGGTTCCATCGGCATAGGCGCGGGGCAGGTTGTCGACGACAAGACGCATGCCTTCGAGTGCGATGCCTTGGCTCATTGGGTGGTAATGCGGGCTGGAATAGGCCTCAACACAGTGCGCGAAGGCATCAAGTCCGGTGCCTGCAGTGATGAACTTCGGCATGCCCACGGTCAGTTCGGGGTCGCAGATCACCACGGCAGGGAGCATCTTGGGGTGGAAGATGATCTTTTTCTCGTGGCTTTCCGAATTGGTGATGACGCTGGCGCGGCCCACTTCGGATCCGGTGCCGGCGGTTGTGGGCACGGCGACGATGGGATGGATGCCAGCGGGGTCAGCGCGGGTCCACCAGTCGCCGATATCCTCAAAGTCCCAGAGCGGGCGGGACTGACCCGCCATGAAGGCCAGTGTCTTGGCAAGGTCGAGGCCGGAGCCGCCGCCAAAGGCGATGACGCCGTCAAAACCGCCTTCGCGGTAGACCTTGAGACCTTCCTCGACGTTCTTTTCGTTCGGGTTGGGGTCAACATCCGAGAACATTGCGCGGCCCAGGCCCGCCTGTTCGACAAGGTTCAAGGTCTTGGTGGTGATCTCCATATCCGCGAGGCCCCGGTCGGTGACGAGGAGCGGTTTGGTGATGCCAGCGGCAAGGCAGGCCTCGGCGATTTCCGAGATGCGGCCTGCGCCGAAGCGCATGGCCGTGGGGTAGGACCAGTTTCCAGTAAGCGACATCGGCTTATGCTTTCTTGAGATGGTAGGATTTGGGGTGTGTCAGTGCCTGATACGCCAGTTTTGACAGACCTTGCCCGCGTCCGGTGTCCTTGCAGCCGGTCCAGCAGAGCGCGGGGTCAAGATAGTCGCAGCGGTTGAGGAAGACGGTGCCTGTTTCGATCCGGTCACCAAGCGCCTCGGCGGTTGCGATGTCGGCGGACCAGATTGAGGCAGTCAGGCCAAACTGGCTGTCATTCATCAGCGCGATGGCTTCTTCGTCGTCTTTGACCGGCATGATGCCAACGACGGGGCCGAAGCTTTCGTCGCGCATGACACGCATTTTGTGGGTCACGTTGGTCAGGATCTGCGGGGTCAGGTACGCGCCGCCATCATCGGCTGGCATGGTGTCGATATGCGCGGTTGCGCCATCGGCTAGCGCCTCTTCGATCTGGGCGCGGACTTCTTTAGCAAACCGGACATTGGCCATTGGCCCCATGGTTGTGTCGGGATCAAGCGGGTTGCCGAGCTTTTGCGCGTTGACCCATGCAACGGCCTTTTCGACGAATTGGTCAAACAGGCTTTCATGCACGTAGATGCGTTCAATGCCGCAGCAGCACTGGCCCGCGTTAAACATCGCGCCATCAAGCAGCGTGTCGACGGCTGCATCGATATTGGCGTCGGCGCGGACATAGCCGGGGTCTTTGCCGCCGAGTTCGGTCGAAACAGGGATGAAGGTGCCTGCCGCTGCGCGTTCCATCGACCGCCCGCCGCCGACCGACCCGGTGAAGTTGACGAAATCCACTGCGCGTTCCGAAAGCAGCGCAGAGGTTGTGTCGTGGTCAAGGACGAGGTTTTGGAATACGTCTTCGGGCAGGCCCGCCGCGCGGAAGGCTTCGGCGAGATGCTCACCCACGGCCAGCGTTTGGCCTGCATGTTTCAGGATCACGGTGTTGCCCGCGATCAGGGCGGGGGCCACGGTGTTGATCGCGGTCATGTAGGGGTAGTTCCACGGAGCGATGACCAGAACGGTGCCCCACGGGGTGCGCTTGATCACACGGCGGAAGGCATCGCTGTCTTCGATCTGCATTGGGGCGAGGCTGTCTTCGGCCACGTCTGCCATGTAGGTCAGGCGTTCGTTGAAACCGCCGTATTCACCGCCATAGCGGATGGGACGGCCCATCTGGTGGGCAAGTTCGGTTGCCATACGGTCTGTTTGCTGACCGATGATTTCACCAGCCTTGCGCACCAGAGCGATGCGTTCGGAGACAGGGCGTGCGGCCCAATCGGCTTGGGCGGCTTTGGCGCGTTTGGCGGCGTCAAACGCGGCGTCGCGGGTCAGCACCTCGCGCGTGAGGTACACCGATCCGTCGATCGGTGAGATGAGGTCTACGGTCTTGGTCATTTGAATGCCTGTGTCATATCATGTTCGAGTTCGTTCAGGCTGGTCTGGCAGATCAGCCAGCTTCCATCCTTGTCTTTTGTCAACGTGTTCAAGCTTGCGCCGTGGACGCGCGTTGGGCCTTGTTCGCCGGCGATGTCCGCCGAATAGGCAACGAGGCAGAAACCGGTCGTGCCATCATTAGCGGCCTCGAGCACCGTCATTGATTTGTTGGTCTCGCCCTCGAGAAACCATGCGGCATGTTCGTCGCGAATGGTGGTCCGGCCGATGGCTGGAGGTCCGTAGGGAGAAAGGATCACAGCGTTTTCGGCATAAAAGCTGGCGCATCCGTCTGCATCATGAGCCGCGTACCTGTCCAGGTAGCGATCCATGACACTTTGGAATTGAGCCAGCGCTGTCATCTTCAGGCCCGCTCGAACCCGCGCTGGATTTCCCAGTCGGTGACAGCGGCATCGAACATTTCCTGTTCGACCTCTGCGGCACGGGTGTAGTGGTCGATCACATCGTCGCCCATCGCGGCGCGTAGCATGGCGGAGCCGCGCAGGCTTTTGGTGGCAGAGCGCAGAGTGTTGGGGATCTCGGGGATGCTGGTCATATTGTAGACATCACCAGAAACAGGCTCTTCCAGAGACAGCTTTTCTTCCATCCCAGCGATCCCAGCGGCGAGTTGCGCGGCGCAGGCAAGGTAGGGGTTGATGTCGGAGCCGGGGATGCGACACTCGATCCGCACGCCTTTGGTGCCATCACCGACAAGGCGGTAGCCTGCGGTGCGGTTGTCGACCGACCACGCGATCTTGGTGGGGGCGAAGGTGCCAGCCAAGAAGCGTTTGTAGCTGTTCACATAGGGCGCAAGGAAGACGGTCATGTCAGGGGCGTATTTGATCAGACCCGCGACATAGGATTTCATTGTGTCTGACATGGTCAGCTTGGCATCCGCGTCGTGGAACACGTTGGTGTCACCCTTGAATAGAGACTGGTGCACGTGGGCCGCGCTGCCCACCTTGGCGGGGTGCCATTTTGGCAGAAAGCTGGCCGCGTGGCCGTGCAACTGGGATATTTCTTTGACCGCGTGTTTGGCGATCGTGTGGTTGTCTGCACAGGCGAGCGCATCGGCGTAGCGGATGTTCAGCTCTTCCTGACCAGTTTCTGCCTCGCCCTTTGAGTTTTCAACGGGCACTCCAGCCGCGACCAGATGGTTGCGGATCGGGCGCATGACGTGTTCTTCGCGGGTGGTCTGGAGGATGTTGTAATCCTCGTTATAGCCGCTGATCGGGGTCAGGTTGCGATAGCCGGATTTTCGGATCTCGTCATAGCTGTGCTCGAACAGGAAAAACTCCAGCTCGGTCGCCATCATGGGTGTGAGGCCCATCGCATCAAGGCGCGCGATCTGTTTCTTGAGCATCTGACGTGGCGAATGCGGCACCGGTTCGTGGGTGTGGTGGTCGATCAGATCGCAGAAAACCATCGCCGTGCCTTCGAGCCACGGCACCGGGCGAAGCGTAGCCATGTCCGGCTTCATCACATAGTCGCCGTAGCCTGCCTCCCAGCTTGTGGATTTGTACCCATCCGGCGTGGCCATTTCGAGATCGGTCGCCAGCAGGTAGTTACAGCAATGGGTTTCTTTCCATGCGGATTCGATGAAGTTCGAGACGTGGAAGCGTTTGCCCATCAGGCGGCCCTGCATGTCGACCATACAGACAAGAACCGTGTCAATCGCACCTGTTTCTGCGGCGTTGCTCAGGGCATCTAGGGTCATGTGGGCCATTGTCTTGTCCTTTTCGTTCACGGTCAAAGCGACCCCCCGAAGGGGATCGCCTTTTGTTGGTGTAAGCTTCGATTATTCGAAGTTGTACGGTGCGCCAGCCTGGTTGATGACGCTGTTGTATTCACGGAAGATGTTGATGATCTTCTGTTGGATCTCACCCTCCTCGGCAACTTCATTCCAGAACTCCTTAGCCGCGTTTTCGACCTCGGCCCATTCGCTTGGCGGAACTTGGCGCAGTTGCAGCTTGTCGCCATTGGCGCGCAGCGCGGCTTCACCGCCCCAGTACCACTGGTTGCGGTAGGTGTGGCCTGCCTCGGTTGCTGCCATCACAACGGATTTGAGGTGATCCGGCAGGTCGGCCCAGCGTTGCTGGTTGACGAACCAAGACCCGATCCATGCGCCCGAGATGTTGTTGGTCAGGAAGTAGTCGGTCACGTCGGCCCAGCCCACGGTGTAGTCTTCGGTGATGCCCGACCATGCCATGCCGTCCAGTTCGCCCGTCTGCACCGCGACTTCGGCATCTTCGTAGGGGATCGACACTGGGACGACGCCGAATTTGGACAGGAAGCGACCCGCAGTTGGGAAGGTATAGAGGCGCAGACCGTCTAGATCGGCAACCGAGGTGATTTCCTTGGTGGTGTTGAAGTTACACGGATCCTGACCGGCGGCCGAGATCCATTTCACGCCAACCTTGTTGTATTCCTCTTCCCAGATTTCCTTGAGGCCGTACTGGTTGAACAGTACCGGCACATCGAGAATGTGCTTGGTGGCGAAGGGGAAGTAGCCGCCGAACTGGCGCAATGGGGTCGGCGACGCCATGGAGTCGTCGTCCGAGTGCACACCGTCGATGGTGCCGCGCTGGAGCGCCTGGAACAGTTCGCCCGTCGGGACGATCTGGTCGGCGTAGAACAGTTCGACCGTCAGTTCACCGTTTGAGTTGTTGTTGATGTAGTCGATGACCGGCTTGGTCACGTGTTCACCCAGCGCGGCACCCGCATAGGTCTGGAAACGCCACGTGATGCCGGACTGCGCTTTGACAACGGCGGGGGCGGCAAGGCTTGCGGCAGCGCCGATACCGGCGGTTTTTAGAAACTTACGTCTGGTGGTCATGTCATATCCTCTTAGTTGGGTTGGGGTTCTGCGCTCCGTTCGCGGAGTCTTGATTGTGGTTATTTGTCATACACGTATTCCGGCAGCCAAAGGGCGATCTGCGGGAAGATCATTACCACGGCCAGTGCAGCGACCATCACCAGAACGAAGGGAATGATCGAGACGTAGATGTCACGCAGGCTGATTTCCGGCGGGGCCATCGCGCGCATCAGGAAAAGGTTATAGCCGAAGGGCGGTGTCATATAAGCGATTTGGGTCGTGATCGTATACAGGATACCATACCAGATCAGGTCAAAGCCCAGCGCGCCCACGAGCGGCACATAGAGTGGGGCAACGATGACGAGCATTGCTGTGTCGTCCAGAAATGTGCCCATGACGATAAAGCTGAGCTGCATCAGGATCAGGATCACCCAAGGGTTGAGGCCCAGTCTTTCGGTAAACAGGCTTTCGATCGCCTTGACCGCGCCCAAACCGTCAAACACGGCCCCGAAGGCGAGCGCTGCAAGGATGATCCACATAAACATGCAGGAGATACCAAGCGTCTGGCGGACCGAATTCTCGAACACCTCGCGGGTCATGCGACCCTTAAGGACGGCGGCCATGAAGGCGGCAATCGCACCAATGGCCGAACTTTCGACCAATGATGTCCAACCGTTTACGAAGGGCACCATCATGATGAAGAAGATCGCCAGTGGTAGTAGCCCGGCACGCAAGAGGCGCAGCTTTTCGGCGCGGGGAATGTCGCGTTCTGCTGCCGGGAGGACCGGGCCAAGGGCAGGGTTTAGTTTGCAACGGATTACGATGTAGAGGATGAACATGGTCGCCATCATCAGCCCCGGGATCACGCCGGCGAGCCACAACTGACCCACCGGTTGGCGGGCAATCATCGCGTAAAGCACGAGCACGACCGAGGGCGGAACCAGAATTCCAAGGGATGACCCGGCTTGGATCACCCCAGTGACCATTCGTTTGTCGTATCCTCGCCTAAGTAGCTCTGGCAGGGCGATGGTCGCCCCAATGGCCATGCCCGCAACGCTGAGCCCGTTCATAGCCGAGATCAAAACCATGAGGCCTATGGTGCCGACGGCAAGGCCACCGGACAGACCGCCCATCCAGACGTGGAACATCTTGTAAAGATCGTCCGCGATGCGGCTTTCGGACAGCACGTAACCCATGAAGATGAACATCGGTAGGGTCAGTAGCGGATACCATTTCATCAGCTTCATCGCGGCTGAGAAACCAAGATCGTATCCGCCACGGTCGCCCCAGAGGAAGAACGCGGCAACGACAGCCACAAAGCCGATCGCGCCGAATACGCGCTGGCCCGTCAAAAGCATCAGCATCATGGTCGAGAACATGAGCGCCGCAATCATCTCGTACGGCATCAGACCTTGGCCCCCATGTCATGTCCCTTGAGGCGCAAGATGTCTTTGGCCAGTTCGCACAGCACCTGCAGCAGCATCAGGAAGATGCCGATTACCATGATTGTTTTGATGGGCCACAGATACGGTCGCCACGAGGTCGGGCTGCGTTCGAGGAAGCCAAGTTCTTCGCTGCCTGTCGCAAGCCCGGTGAAAAAGCTGATCGGTTCCGATCCGAAATAGCCCAGTGAATACGCGGTCGAGGCGATGCCGCCGTAAAGCAAGAAGCCAAGGTAGACGAGCAGGAACACCACGGTCATCGCGTCGATGGCGGCTTTGCGACGGTCGCTCATTTCGCCGTAGATCAGGTCCATCCGCACATTAGATCCCATCTGGATCGAATAGGGACCGCCAAGGATGTAGTAAGCGACCATCGCGAATTGCGCCATTTCCAGCGTCCAGAGCGAAGGCACAAACAACACTTTGCTGATTGAAGACCACAGCAGGATGCCCATCATCACGAAAATGCCGTACATCACGATGCGCCCGATCATGCGGTTGACCGGGTCGATCACCCCAACATAAGCCTGAAGCGCGCGGATCATAGCGCCTCCTGCGTGGCAAGGGCTTTGGTCAGCATTGTGTTCAGTATGTCGGCAAACCGCGCCACGCCCGCTGCATCAGAGACCAAATCGTTGCGGACTTCGATCATCACGTTTTGCAATCCGCGGGGAATGGCGTGTTCGCGCAGCGTGTGGGTGACGCCGTCGGTGACCGAATAGGGCGCGTTTAGCTGTGCATTCAGGTCGTCAGGTCGGTTCGCGAGCATCGCGCGGGCCAATCTGTCGTCGCGGTCATGCAGTAGGCCAAGTTCCACGTCTCGTGGCTGGCCGAACCAGACGGGCGTGAAGGTATGAATCGTGACCAAGGCGGGTGGTCTGTTGAATTGATCGAGTGTCGCTTCAAGCAGTGTGCGGAACGGCTCGTACACCTCTGATGCGCGGGCTGAACGGGCAACATCGGACAGGCCGACATTTCCCGGAACATCGACGATTTCAGAGCGTTCCGGAATGGCGCCAACTGCGCTGGGTGGGCGATTGCAGTCATAAACCAACCGAGACACACGTGATGCCACCACAGGCGCGTTCAGTCTGGCCGACAGCGCAACGGCCAAATCCAGACCACCGATATCCCATGCTGCGTGGCTTTTGCGATGTTCCGGAGCAACCCCCAGATGGGCAAGGGATGCCGGGACATAGGCGCTGGCATGTTCGCAAACCAAACAAATCGGCGCCGTGCCTTGAGGGTTGATCACCTCGGCGGCGGGCCAATCGTCGGGACCTAGAATCGTATGAAGTTCATGAGTGCTCACGCGGTCATTAGGGTTGTGGCTGTCGGGCCTGTCAAGACAATTTCGTTGATTATTGTACCAAGATATGACCTATTGTAACGATTGCTACAAAAGGCGCCAGACGATGGCAAAACCTCTTTCGGTCAAGGACAAGTTGCATGAACAAGCTGGTGCGTTGACGCCAGCCGAACGGCAATTATCCAGCGTTCTTATGCGGGATTATCCGGTGGGTGGGTTGCAATCTATCACCCGGATTGCTGAGGCGGCGGGTGTATCTACGCCGACCGTGATCCGACTGGCGCGCAAGCTGGGGTTCGATGGATTTCCCGAATTGCAGGCCGCCATGCGTGATGAAGCGTCGGAGCAGTTCAAGACGCCCATTCGCAAGCGCGAAGGCTGGGGAGATACAAAACCGGGATCAGCGGCGTTCAAGGCGTTCGCCGAAGCTGTGTTTGACAATTTGAGCCGGACCATCGATCGGTTGGAGCCGGGAACGCTGGATGCTATCGCGGGGGTTCTCGCGGATCATCAGAGGCCGGTTTATCTGTCCGGTGGGCGGATCACGCGGTCAAATGCAGATTATTTCTACAACCATCTTCAGATCATCCGCCCTGCGGTGACATTGCTTGGCGCGTCGCCGAATGTCTGGCCTCAATACATTCTGGATATGGACCGTGCGTCGGTTCTGATTTTGTTTGATATCCGGCGGTATGAACGGGATCTGGAGCGTTTGGCAGAACTGGCTAATGAGCGAGGAGCCGAGATCATTCTGTTCACCGATCAGTGGGGGTCGCCGATCTCTAGGCTCGCGGACCATGTGGTAAATGCGATGATCGAGGTGCCGTCGAGTTGGGATTCAACGCTGGCCATCAACCTGATCATCGAAGCGCTGGTCGCAGAGGTACAGACACGCGTATCGGAAAGCGCACGAGAGAGGATCGAGGCCTTGGAGGATATGTTCCGATCCACTCGGATCTTCCGCAAGCCTTGAGCCTTTGGGTGCATGATGCGCTGACGCATCATGATGTTTCGGTTGACCGAAACATTGGGGCTCTGCCCCAAACCCCGAGATATTTGTGAAACAGAGAAGATCAGGACAGGGCGAGGATGATAACGCCGATTGCCACGACGCTGGCAGCAATCAGTCGACGCTTGGCCGGGCCTTCGCCTAACCAGTAGACGCCGATCAGGGCGGCGAAAATCACGGATGTTTCGCGTACTGCCGAGACGATCCCGATGGGGGCCAGTGTTTTGGCGAAGAGGGCCAGTCCATAGGCGAGGCCGGAGATGACACCGCCAGTGAGGCCAAGCATCAACGACCGTCGGCTGATGCTGCGCGCGCGATCGAACCGGGTGCCAATGACGAAGACGGCCACGCAAATCTCGGCCGTAAACAGCCAGACGACATAGCCGATGGGTGTGCCGGAAACACGAATGCCGATGCCATCAACCACCGAATAGGCGGCGATAACACCAGAGGTGACGAAGGCAGCACTGATACCACGCTCATCGGCGTGGCGTATCGCGGCCAGCACCATGATCCCTGCTGACACTGTCAGGATTCCGATCCACGCCCACAGCGACAGGGTTTCGTCGGCCCAGACCATCGCACCCAGAGCTACCATCACCGGCGCAGTGCCACGGGCGATGGGGTAGATCAGGGACAGATCGCCGAAGCGGTAAGATATATTCAGGAAATAGTAATAGGCCCAGTGGATCACCGTCGAGGCGATGATGAATGGAAAAGCCTCGATTGCAGGGATTGAGACGAAGGGCATCAGGGCCAGTGCGGGCAGGCAATGGCCTGTTGCAACCAGCCCCAGCGTTATCGTCCGGTCGTCAGAGGTTTTCACGAGGGCGTTCCAGAGCGCGTGGAGCAGCGCGGCCAATAAGACGATCAGAAGGACGGTTGTGCTCACACAGTGGTCCGGATCGCGTCGATGACGATAGACAACGCTTTGTCGAGATCGGTTTGGTGGATCACCAGCGGCGGCGACAGGGTTAGCACGCTACCTGCGCTGATCTTAAAGCTGAGACCTTTGTCGAGGCAGGCGTAGTAGATACGTTCGGCGCGGTCAGGATCGGGGGTGCGGCTGTCGCGGTCGGTGACGATTTCGACGCCGAACATCAGGCCGCGACCGCGGATATCGCCGACATGGGGATGATCGCGCAGCGCGTCTTTCAGGCGGTTCTGCGCATGAGCGCCAAGAGTGGCGGAACGGTCGACCAGATTTTCGTCTTCGATGATGTCGAGCGTGGTCAGGGCAGCACGGGCGGTGACGGGGTTTTTTTCGTGTGTGTAATGGCCGATGGCGAAGTCTCCGGCCACGTTCAGATCTTCGCGCGCGAGGATCCCGGCGATGGGGAGCATGCCGCCGCCAAGCGCCTTGCCCAGAACCACGATGTCCGGGTCGATCCCGTCATGATCGAAGGCGAACATCTTGCCCGTTTTGCCAAGGCCGGTGGGGATTTCATCCATGATGAGCAGCGCACCGTGTTTGCGGCAGGCGGCCTGCACGGCTTGCCAGTAGCCCGGAGGCGGCACAACGGGAACGGCGCGCATGGGTTCGGCGATGACGGCGGCGACATCGCCCTCGCGGGCGAGCGCGTAATCGACCATTTTGGCGCAGGCGAGGGCACAAATTTCGGGGTCGGGGTGGCCGTAGGCGCAGTGGTAGCAGTGGAAGGGCGCGACGTGTTCGGCGCCGGGCAGGAGCGGGCCTGCGATGTGGCTGCGGAACGTTGCCTCGCCGCCGACGCTGGATGCGCCGAAGCCAGCACCGTGGAAGGCGTCCCAGAAGCTGATCGTCTTGAAGCGGCCTGTGGCGGCGCGGGCAAGGCGCAGGGCGACTTCGACCGCGTCTGATCCACCGGTCGTGAAGAGAACACGGTTGAGGCTGCTGGGCGCGATCTGGCCAAGGCGTTCGGCAAGCGTGACCGAGACATCATTGGTGAACCGGCGCGGAGAGAAGGGCAGCGCGTCGATCTGGGCTTTGACGGCTTGGACAAGGCGCGGGTGGCCGTAGCCGATGTGGTGCACCGAATTGCCGTGGAAATCCATGAAGCGGCGGCCAGAGGTGTCTTCGATCCAGATGCCTTCTGCCTTGGCGATTGTGCTTAGGCAGGGGGAGGACAATGACTGGTGAAGAAACGCATCAGCATCGCGGGTGAGGAGATCGCGCGTTTCATTATGCGTCTCTCGCGCGGACCAATCAGCCCGCGCGGCACTTGTGTTGGCTTCGCCTTCGGTGTGGCGGATCACCCCGGCCACGGCAGGCTATAGGTCTTTACGTTGGTGAAGAACTTCATCGCTTCGATAACGCCCTCTTTCACGCCATTGCCGCTGTCCTTGATGCCGCCAAAGGGGGACATTTCGATCCGGTAACCGGGCTGTTCCCAGATGTTGCAGGTGCCAACGTTGAGGCCGTTGATGTACGCAATCGCGCGGTTTAGGTCATTGGTGCAGACGCCGGAGGATAGGCCGAAATCGGTGCTATTTGATATGCGCATCACCTCTTCATCGTTGTCGGGGACGCGGACGATGGGGATGATCGGGCCAAAGGTTTCCTCCATCACCAGTTCGCTGTCATGCGGCACGTGATCGACGACGATGGGGGGCAGTAGCGCGCCTTTTCGACCGGGATCGTAGAGCACCTTGGCGCCCCGATCGGCGGCCATGTAGACGCGCTTTTCGAACAGCTCGGCGGCTTGGGCGTGGATCACGCAGCCAAGCTCGGTCGCCGGATCCTGCGGATCGCCGAATTTGATCTTCTTGGCTTTCTCGACCACCAGCGGCACGAATTTGTCGGCAACGCTTTCCTGCACGAGAATGCGCTTGATCGCGGTGCAGCGCTGACCGGAGTTGCCAGTGGCACCCGCAACGGCAATGGTTGCGGCTTTGTCGAGGTCGGCATCGGTCAGGTCGTTGCAGATGATCAGGGGATCATTGCCGCCGAGTTCCAGCGCGGTGCGCTTGTAACCCGCTTTGGAGGCGATGAGTTTGCCGACAGGAACGCCGCCGGTGAAGGTGATGATGTCGATATTCGGGTTCGTCACCATCTCGTCGCCGATGTCGGCGGGCATGCCGGTGACGACCTGGAACATCTCGGGCGGCAGGCCTGCTTCGTACAGGATGTCGGCCAAGGTCAGCGCCGTGAGTGGAGTCAATTCCGTGGGCTTGCACACCATGCAGTTGTTGGTGGCAATCGACGGCGCGATCTTGTGGCTGACCATGTTCAGCGGGTGGTTGAACGGAGTGATGGCGCTGATGGCTTTCACTGGTTCGCGCATCGTGAAGATCTTGCGGGCCTTGCCGTTGTGGGTGAGGTCACACGAGAAGATCTCGCCGTCGTCCTTGAGTGCCTCGGCGGCAGCGAATTGGTAGACGTCCTGCGCCCGCTTGGTCTCGTAGATGGCATGCTGGTGGCAGATGCCCAGTTCCAGCGTCAGCCATTTGGCGAGGTAGTCGCGCCGTTCGCCGATCAACTCACCAGCACGTTGCAGGATTTGGCTGCGTTCGTAGCGGGTGAGTTTCGGTGTATAGTTCGCGGCAATCTCGAACGCGCGGCGCGCATGTTCGGCGGTGCCCATGGGGACGGTGCCGATCACTTCGTCGGTATAGGGATACCGGACTTCGAGCCGGGCCTCGGTGTCGACCTTTTCACCACCGATGCGCATCTGTTCGTGGCGGATTTCGGTCATGCGGGCACCTCTTCAAGCGCGGCGGCGGTTGTGGCGTAGAAGAACGCGTCGAAATTGCGGAGCGTTGGTGCGTTGGGCAGGTCGATCACGCGGTTCACGATGAACGGAACCTCCTGTTCGGTCAGGCCACCATGGCTGCGCAGCGGTTCCTTGAGCGCGGCAAGGTCGTGGCGGTGAGCGCTGGTTCCGATGGTCATGTTCTCCGTCGAGATCATCACGATGTCGCCGATCCGGTCGGCGGGGAGTTCGTATTTTTGCACGGCTGTTGCCTTGTCCAAAACTTCGAGCATTTCCGGCAGCGCGCGGAGACGGGCGATGATGTCGGTCTGATCTGCGCCCGAAGGCAGATACGCCGTGGCGAACGATCCGAGTGCGCCGTGATGGACGACATATGGGTCAGTGATCGGCAGGATCACGCGGGCGGCGGCTTCGCCGAGCCAATCGTCCAGCAGGTCCTGTACGTAAATCACTGCCGGGTCGCCGTTGGCATCATGCTTGGGCTTCATACCGTGGTCGGCGGTGACGACGATGGCCGCGCCCATGGCGTCCAGCTCGGTCAGGTAGCGGTCGAACATCGCGTAGAAGTCTTTTGCACCTTGCTCATCCGGCGCGAACTTGTGCTGGATGTAGTCGGTCGTGGAGAGGTACATCACGTCCGGTTTCCACTCTTTC
Organism: Paracoccaceae bacterium; assembly: GCA_024742575.1. GTDB lineage: Bacteria > Pseudomonadota > Alphaproteobacteria > Rhodobacterales > Rhodobacteraceae > Marivita. Next base: position 15,028 of record JANSYF010000070.1, read on the forward strand.
AGTAGCTTGACGCCAGCGGCGAAGACGAATTCCGATAGGTCAGCGGAATAGACCTCGGGCACCGACATGCCGAGCCAGTCGCTGGCCTTGTCGATCCCGTGCTCCGCTTTGGTCGTGTCGCCGGAGCGTTCCGAGGAAAACGCGATGGCGCGGTCTTCGTCGAACTTGAGGCCCGCGCCGAGCAACGCGCGCAGTTTGTCCTTGGCGGTGACAACGGCGACCCGTGCGCCTGCCTCATAGAACTTGGAGAATACAGTGGGCGCGCGCAGGAAGCGGACGTCGTTCATCATGACTTCCTGTCCGGTTTCCGGCTCGTAAAGGAAGTTGCCGCAGATGCCGTGAACGGCGGGCGGGCGCCCTGTGGCGATGCTCATGTTATTGGGGTTGGTGAAGGACGGGATCACCGAATGGGCCAGGCGGTCAGTCCCGGTTTTGCGGATGCGCTTGAGCGTCGGCATCAGGCCTTCGGCGATGGCAACCTCAAGGTATTCAGGTTCGCAGCCATCCAGACAGATCGCAATCGCGCAGGTCTTGGGCGCGGGGTAGGTGCGGTCATTGGCGACCACGGGGCTCTTAATCGGCATATCTTTTCCTTCAGGCGGCGAGTTTCTTGCGTTCTTCCAAAGCGGCGGC
>JANSYF010000113.1 GCA_024742575.1 Paracoccaceae bacterium
CCGTGTTCGATACCTACGACGACATCGTTGCGCGATGCTGTGACGCGTGGAACTTCTTCGCAAACGATCAGGAACGCGTCCGTTCTATCAGTGACCGAGAATATGCCAAAGCGGTCAATTCATAGGGCCGTTGGTATGAGTCCACCCATTTGTCGCCCGGCCACTTTGAGCGCAACAAACAGCGCCATGATCCAGCCGGTGAACACCGATGTGGCGATGCCGAGCCAGACGCCCCAGACGTCAAAGCCCAGAAGTGCGATGAACACCCAGATGAAGAATGCGACGCCAAAGCCTTGGCGGTAGATGCTGATCCAGAGCGTGAAGATGGGGCGCTTCATCGCTTGCAGCAGGGAGTTGATGGAGAACAGCATCATGTAGATGGGAAAGAGAAATCCATCGACCAGCAGGTAGCTGGCGCCGATCGCGATCACGTCCGGGTCTGACGTGAAGGGGCGCATCGCCCAAGCTCCGCCGAACCAGAGCAGCGGCATCGCGATCACCGACAAGGCGAAGCCTAGCTTCCAACAAAAGAACACGGCTTCGCGGACCCGGTCATATTCCTTTGCCCCAAAGTTTTGGCCAGCAATGGGCAAGAGCGCACTGGTCATGCCCAGCACCGGTAAAAGCAGGATCTGTTCGATCCTGAGTGCTACACCATAGGCTGCGATGGCGTCTTCACCGAAGTTTTTGAGCGCAAATTGGACGACAAACCCGGAAACAAACATAACCATCATCGCCGTAGTGGCGGGCAGCATTTGTTCAAAGATGGCTTTGTAACACACGGGATCGGGGACAAACTCTGCGCGTTTGACCCGTTCCATCATGTTCAGATTGAACACACGGGACAGGATGAACACCATCACGCCGGTCTGGCTGATTACCGTGGCGACAGCGATGCCGTTAAAACCCATACCGCCCCAGATGCCGGGAATACCAAACATCATCAGCGGGTTGAGGCCGATATTGGCAAAGAACGCGACCATCATAGCACGTTGCATCGACCGCGTGTCGCCATGCGCCTGCAGGATGCCATTGCCGCTATAAGCCAACAGAAAGCCGGGCAGGGCAAGGATGAGCAGTTGGAAATAGCCAAGGGCCGCATCGCGGTAACCGCCCGGTTCCGACACAAGAGCGATCAGTTGTGGTCCAGCAAACCAACCGCCGACCATCAGGAGGGCAGTCGCGATCACCCCAAAGCTGAGACCTTGTGCGGCAAGGCTGCGGCTGGCCTTGGTGTTTTTTTCGCCCTTGGCGTTGCTGACCAGCGCACTAAGCGCCGAGCTTAGGCCAAACCCTACGGCCATCATAATGAAGAATGCCTGATAGCCTATCGCCAGCCCGGCTTGGGCTTCGGTCGAGAGTTTGCCTGCGAAGTAGACATCGACGACATTGTAGAGTGTGGAAAACAGCATGCCCAAAGCTGCAGGGATCGCCAGATTGCGATAATGGGTCAGCATCGGCCCGGTGGTTAGATCGTCGTTCACTGGTTGGGCCACGGGGTTTCCTGTCTACCAAGTTTTTGCGGAGAACGATCATCCTCCACCGTTTTGCGATACACCCATCGGGCATGAAAGCCAAAGACCTTCGGCATGTCGCTTTTGTCGTGGAGTGGGCTTTGTCGTCCTGATACTGGCAGGGTCATGAAACAGCTGTCCGACAATATGCGCGGCGCGCTTTTGATGTGTGTCTCCATGGCCGCCTTCACCTTTGGGGATGCGGCCATCAAAGCGACGGGCGGAGACATGCCTTTGTCGCAGCTGTTGGTGATCCGGGGCGTTCTGGCGTCAGTGGCACTGCTTGCGATGGCTGTTTATTTCAAGGGCCTGATGCTGCGTCTTCCCGGACGGGATTGGGCTTTGGTCCTAGGGCGCGGTGTGGCCGAAGCGACGGCAGCGTATTTCTTCCTAAGCGCACTATTGGCGATGCCTTTGGCCAATGTGACAGCGCTCTTGCAGATGTTGCCCCTAACTGTGACCTTGGGTGGTGCGCTGGTCTTCCGCGAGACCGTCGGGTGGCGGCGCTGGTCGGCTATTGTGATTGGGTTCGTCGGCATGTTGCTGATCGTGCGGCCGGGAACCGATGGGTTCACGTTGGCTTCGGTTTACGCGCTTTGTGCTGTCGCAGCGGTTACAGTACGCGATCTTGTGACCCGACGGGTGTCAAAGGTGGTGCCGTCGCTGACGGTGACGGTGGTTTCGTCGGTGATCGTGACTTTGTTTGCAGGGCTCTGGTCGATTGAACAGGAGTGGGTCGCGATGACCCCACGCCTGACGATGCTGGTGCTGATGGCAACCACCTTTATTATCTGCGCCTATCTGTGCAGCGTCATGGTGATGCGCGTTGGCGAAGTGAGCTTTGTGGCACCGTTTCGCTATACCGGGCTGGTCTGGGCGTTGATCCTTGGATTTGTTGTTTTTGGCGAATGGCCCCAGACTCTGACTTTGATCGGAGCGGCCATCATCGTGGCAACAGGCGTGTTCAGCCTGCTGCGCGAGGCACAGTTGAAACGGCGGGCGCGAAAGCCGATTCTACCGCGTCAGCCGTAAGGGCAAACCGCCTGTTTAATGTTTCGATATGTTCGACAGTTGGGGCGTGAAAGTCGGGGTGGTCGACCTTGGGCTTCTGACGGGAATCGTTGCTGTTGTGATGCGCGCGAAGATACATCGGCGCATCGGTGAATGTGACGGTTGGCATGAAGCGGTTGATGCGGCTGTGGGCAAAATTCATCAAGCTTTGTCGAACACCGCCTTGTACCGCCATCGCCTGCGCCACGCCAAGGTAGGGGTTAACGGTTTCGGTGATTTCAAACGGGTGGAGTTCGGACTTGCAAACGGTGTAGCCGCGGTTCCAGTCGAACCCCACTAGTTTGTTGCCGAGAACCAGTGCGGCGCATTCGTTGGCAGCTTTGCGCAGACGGGCGATAAAGTCGACAGACAGCGCATCGTCATCGTCATGACGCACTTGCAAACACGGCTGATTGATGTGTCTTCGAGCCGCATTCAGAACCGACTGACAGATCTTCCTGTGCGGAGCCGGGTCACGGGCGATGATGCGGGCCTGCGGCACGTCGGCCACCAAGGCCTGTAGCCGCGCAAGGTGTCGATCGGGCAGGCAGGTTCCGACAAGTATCACCAAGTCGAAGTCAGGATCGCTCTGCGCCTTGAGGCTGGGCAGACACAGATGTTCGAACAGGGCAAATCGCTGCTCCATCCGATCAGGGGCGTAGAGAAACGCGCGCCTATCGTCGATACTGTCATGTTCCACTTGAAATCCGCCCTCGGCGGGGTAGGAAAATCGACAGAAAACGATGGTCTGCATGACGATTGGCCCTGTGTAATGACTGTAACTCTTGTAAGGTAACTTTGCCTTGGCAACGCGGTGCACACAAGCGCCGGGGTGCTGTTGACAAGCTTTCCGACTCTCCATATACGCGCGTCTAATTCGGCAGGGTGGCTACCCGTTTTGCCGATTTACAGGACTGGAGCGGTCAAGATCCGGGCGCAAGCCCCGATCCTCTGGAAATGCACCGTATCGCTTCCACTAAGGAGGCGGATGCGGTTCTTTGCGTCGTTTTTGTAGGAAAACGGCGAGAATTGAGCAGGGTCATGCGGACGCGCCTGACCTTCATACGAAACCCGCACGGGACACCCCGTGCACCACATATGTGAGCTACACGGGGAAAGAACCGGAATGCCAACGATCCAACAGCTGATCCGCAAGCCGCGGCAGCCTAAAATCAAGCGCTCAAAGTCGCAGCACCTTGAGCAGTGCCCGCAGAAGCGGGGCGTATGCACACGCGTCTACACCACGACACCGAAGAAGCCGAACTCGGCGATGCGGAAAGTGGCCAAGGTCCGTCTGACCAATGGTTACGAAGTCATCAGCTATATCCCGGGTGAAAGCCACAACCTTCAGGAGCACTCTGTGGTTCTGATCCGTGGCGGTCGTGTAAAAGACCTTCCCGGTGTGCGCTATCACATCCTACGTGGTGTTCTGGATACCCAGGGCGTCAAGGACCGGAAACAGCGCCGTTCGAAATATGGCGCGAAGCGTCCGAAGTAAGAGGAATTACAGATGTCTCGTCGTCACGCCGCAGAAAAACGCGAAGTCCTGCCCGACGCCAAG
>JANSYF010000053.1 GCA_024742575.1 Paracoccaceae bacterium
CGACTGGCTCACCTTCGCCTTGTCATGGCCATACGGCAGAAGGTCCTCTGACCCAATCCCGATCTTCTCTCCAATCTCCATGATCGGCTGCTTGCGCGCCTCGCGCGCGATCTCAATATCACTCTTGTACGACATGAAAGGGCTCCCCTGTTCGGAACGTCATTTGCCCAACGCATACAGTTCTGCACCAGAGCTTTGGCGCAGTGAAACCGACACTTCCAAGCAAAACTGCGTCGGGATCAGTATCGAGCCGACGCCAATCGGAAACATCTAACCTTTTGGGTTACGCGCGGGACCTGCCCAAATGAGGCCAGACTGTTTGATCCGGAACATGCAGACGCAAGCTGTCGCCCAAAGTCAAAGTGCCAGGTCGTTCGACCCACGCCGTGACGCCTCGGCGATTTTTGGCCGCTGGCTTAAACGCCTTGCCCTTTCCGGGATGTGCCGCTTCGATTTCTCGTGCCGGGAGGTGGCAGGGCCTGTTTTCCATGTCTAGGATCAGCGTGACCCCTTCCGGGCCCTGAAGCCGCGACGACGGTGGAACCAGGGTGAAATCGGGAATACCTTCGATGACCAGCGTTGCGCCCAACCAAACCGGGTCGATTGAATCAAGCCCCATATCGACCGAGATAGCTGCAAGTTCCTCGGAAGAAACAACAGACAACTGGCGCACATTGGCGATCTCGGTTCCGCGCGGATGTTGCGAGGTGACACGGCTGCAGGACGGGCGCGTGCGCCCAGCATGACGTTCGCCAATGGGCCCGTCAAAGCCAAGATCAAGCTGGTTCGAAGGGGAAGACAGAATCGTGTCGCCTTCGACGGGCACATGCCCGATCCAGCGCACGGTTGCGATAAAGTCAGTCGTTTTCAATGCGGGCATGAGATTACCTTTACCTGGTTTCGCCCTAAGAAACCCGTGCACCTGAACAAGGTGCAAGCCGAAAACCGGCAATTCCAAAACAAAAACCCGATGTCGCTAAGACACCGGGCTTTTGTTTGGATTGACTTGCCAGTCAGACCGTCGGTTCGGGTTCCATATCGCCGTCATCCTTTCGGGTTTTGGCTTTGGGCTTGGTCTTTGGAATTGCCGTAATGCTGGGTGTGTCTTCTACCCCACCAGACGCATCGTCATCGCCGGAATGGGGGGACTCGCCACGCATGACTCGCTTGATTTCTTCGCCAGTCAGGGTCTCGTATTCCAGAAGTCCCTGCGCCAGTCGTTCCCACTCATCCTTCCGCTCGGTCAGGATCGAATAGGCGCGATCATAGGCGTCTTGAATGAAGCGCTTGACCTCCTCTTCGATCATTTCCTTGGTATTGGCAGACACCGAGAACCCCGCAGTATTGCCGCTGTAACCTTCGGCAGCTTCGCGATAGTCGATGTTGCCCACCTTGTCGGACATGCCCCATTGCAGAACCATCGCGCGCGCCAAAGCGGAGGCTTGTTGGATGTCACCCGCAGGACCGTTCGACACGTTTTCCGGACCGTATTTGATGATCTCCGCTGCCTTGCCTGCCATGGTCATGGCAAGCTTTTCCTCGCATTCGGACTTGTGCCAGTTCAGGCGGTCGATTTCCGGCAAGGATACCACCATACCCAATGCGCCACCACGTGGAATAATCGTCGCCTTATAGACGGGATCACATTGCGGCAGCGCCAATCCGACCACGGCATGACCAGCTTCGTGATAAGCGGTTTTTTCTTTTTGGTCGGGGGTAAGGACCATGGAACGGCGTTCTGCGCCCATCATGACCTTGTCCTTGGCGTTTTCGAAATCTTCCATCGTCACGAAACGGCGTCCAACGCGGGCCGCCATCAAAGCTGCCTCATTCACGAGGTTGGCCAAATCCGCACCCGAGAAACCGGGTGTCCCGCGTGCGATGATCCGCAAGTCCACGTCAGGACCCAGCGGCGTCTTGCGAGCATGCACGCCAAGGATTTTCTCGCGACCCTTGATATCGGGGTTCGGCACTGTGACTTGACGGTCAAAACGGCCAGGACGCAGCAAAGCCGGGTCAAGCACGTCACGACGGTTGGTCGCGGCAACGATGATCACACCCTCGTTCGCCTCGAAACCGTCCATTTCAACAAGAAGCTGGTTCAACGTCTGTTCGCGTTCGTCATTGCCACCGCCATAGCCAGCGCCACGAGCGCGGCCCACTGCGTCGATTTCGTCGATGAACACAATGCAGGGCGCGTTTTTCTTGGCCTGCTCGAACATGTCACGGACACGGCTTGCCCCGACGCCGACAAACATCTCGACAAAGTCGGAGCCAGAGATGGTGAAGAACGGCACACCCGCTTCGCCCGCGATCGCACGGGCAAGCAGCGTCTTACCCGTTCCCGGAGGTCCAACAAGCAATGCACCTTTGGGGATCTTACCCCCCAAACGCGAAAAGCGCTGTGGGTTACGGAGAAATTCAACGATTTCCTCAAGCTCTTCCTTGGCTTCGTCGATACCGGCCACATCATCAAAGGTCACACGGCCATGCTTTTCGGTCAGTAGCTTTGCCTTGGATTTGCCAAAGCCCATCGCACCACCTTTGCCGCCGCCCTGCATACGGTTCATGAAATAAATCCACACACCAATAAGCAGAAGGAACGGAAGCAAGCTTAACAAGAACGACTGAAAGCCGGATTGTTGTTGCTGCTCGGCGCGGATCGGAACTTCGTTCGCAATCAGTAGATCGGTGACAGTCGCGTCTTCGGGTTTGATCGTTACATAGTCCTGACCATCGGTGCTGCGGAACCGAACTTGCTCGCCATCTAATGTGACAGAACTGACGGTGTCATTTTCGACCGCTGACACAAAGTCCGAATAGCTGATCTCACGACTCTGGAGAGTGTTTCCACCGCCAGAGAAAATATTGAATAGCGCAAGGATCAACAGGAATAGGACGACCCAAAAGGCGATATTTCGTGCGTTGCCCAAGGAAAATTCTCCTGAATCTGACGGGGGTGAAAAGGCCCGCGTCTCTTGGCGTATAACATAGACATGCGTAGCGCGGGTTCAATGCGAAAGACAAAATGCCTCAAAACCGGTGTCGCGCCGCCCAAGCACAAACCGAGATGCTTCCACCTGAGGGCCAACTCCAAGAGCAGGACACGCTATAAGACCGCCTGCGGACCAGACCGACGGCAGGGCCAAAGCCGCCCGAAATGGCAGAGCAAGACCTGATCTGTCCTTGATCTGTCGCCATCCGTCTTCCCCTAAGGCGCGAACGCTTGATCCTTGCGGCAACGCATGGTCAAGAGTGGTCAATCGCCACCCTCCATCCCAGAGGCTGTCCAAGGCAGCAACTGCGCCCTGGACACTTGCATATTCCCGCACAATCCGAAGATGCGTCTTTTCCACCAGCACTTCGGCACCATGCAATGTTCCACCGCCACCGGACAGAACCTGCTGCAAGAGCGCCTCGCTCGATGCAGCGCGCGGGCGATATTCCGCCCCGGCAGCATAGCACAAACCTGCCGTGAGCAGCCGAAGGCGCGTTTCGTCATCCAGCGCCGCAAAACCATCCCGATCAATGCGGACCTGTCCCAAGGGCGTGTCAGATGTCAGCGACTGAGCCGCCTGAAACAAACGTGCCTTTAAACCATCCCGCGCACGGGCCATACGCTGCGTCGTATCAGAAAGCACATTTGAGGTGATCCCTTCTTCGCGCAGAAGCTTTAACAAATGGCGAACACGAACGCGCTCAAAATCACGATTTTCATTACTGGGGTCGTCCACCCAGCGTCCCTTGAGTGCCGTCAGAAAATGCCGAAGTTCCTCGCGCTGCATCTCAAGGCAAGGTCGCAGTACGTGATACCCAGGCTGACTGCTTTCACGTGGCGGCGCTATCCCGGACATGTCTTTATCAGCAAGAGCTGGCACAGATATCGCGTGTGGCACCACACTCCGCGCTGACTGCATGCCGGACAGCCCGTCAACTCCTGACCCCCGCGCCAATCGCATGAGGAAAGTCTCGGCCTGGTCATCAAGCGTATGCGCAAACAAGACATGACGCACGTCGCCGCGCCATTGATCAATCAAACTCAACCGCGCCCGTCGCGCCGCATCCTGCACGTTTCCAGCGCGGTCCCAACGCCACCGAAGCGTAGCGTGAGGCCAGCCAAACGCTGCACACTCCTCGGCAACCATATCAGCCTCGGCTGCACTTTCAGGGCGCAGCCCATGATCCACGGTCACAACCCAAAGTCGCACACCATACTCGCGCGTCCAATTATGCGCGAGGTACAGCATCGCCATGCTGTCTCCGCCACCCGAAACCGCAAGTCCTAAATCAGAGGGAAAATCAGGCCCAAGAAGCTGCCCCATCGCGTCGGCAAACCGCTGGACAAGCGGTGTGTCACTCACTGGCAATCGAAGCGGGTCTTGGCCGCGGCCGCCTGCGCAATCGCATCACTGCTGCTGGGGTAGCGACCAGCAACTTCGTTGAGCGTGACACACGCCTCGGCGACATTACCAAGCGCACCCAAAGCCGCACCCAACCGCCACAGCGCTTCGGGTCCCGCAGCATCATCGGGGTAACCGGCATAGGCATCCAGATACCTGCGGGCAGCATCGCGGGTGTTGCCCAGACCTTCAAGCGCACGCCCTTCAGCAACAAGCGCCTGCGCTTCTAGCGGTCCGCCCGGATAGGTCTGGCGAAAGGCCGCAAACTGGTCTGCGGCGGATTGAAAGTCACCTTGGGCGAGCGCCTCCCCGGCTCGCCGAAAGTCCGTTTCTTCACCGACCGCCAATTGTGTTCCGCCGGCCTGCGGAGCAGCCGGTTGTGCCGCCGGAGTGGTTGGTGCGTCTTGCGCTCCGCCAAGTGTTGGTACTTGGCCCAAAGAGCCAATGTCGCAATCGGAGTCGAGTTCACAAAGCCGGAATTCCAGATCGCCAAGGCGCCGCGCGCCGTCTTCCGCGACACGCCCGACGCGAAACTCCAGTTCTTCGGTCGTGGCTGTCAGGCGCTGCAGCTCGCTTTCGATCGCGTTGATCCGGTCCAATGCGCCAGAAGGCAGGGCCACCGACGTTGCTCCGGTCGTGCTCAACTCGCGTTTGAGTTTTTGGATTTCTACAAACAGAACAGACATGTCTTGACGGATATCCGCAAGTGTATCCTGCGCATGCCCCGCGACCGGAGCAAACGCCAAAGCACAACTCAGAATAACTCCACCAAAACGCATCGTGATCTCCGTCAGCCTGTTAACCCGGCGGAAATGATCGTCACAGCCCGGCGGTTCTTTGTATAACACGATTCTTCCGAGCAGATTTCAATTGGGCGCTCTTTGCCATAGCTCACAAATCGCAAACGGCTTGATGGGATCCCCTGCGCGACAAGGTATTCCATCACCGAGTTTGCGCGTCGCGCGCCAAGGGCAAGGTTATAGGCCCGGGTGCCCTGTTCGTCGGCGTGGCCTTCGATCACCGCGTTGTAGTCAGAATTGGTGCGCAACCACTGCACTTGACCGTCAAGCGTGGATCGCGCTTCAGGGCTGAGCGTGGATTGATCTACCGCGAACAAAACCCGATCCCCAACTGTTTGCTGGAAATAGGCGGGCGAGCTTGGGTCATTGGCGCTGCCGGGCAATATGCCCCCTGCACTACCTGTCGCCGCGTTGAGGTCGACAGCGTCATTGTCAAAGCGGTTGGCGTTGGTACACGCTGACACGGCCAGAACGGCCATCAGCATCGTGAGTTTTGCGGTTAGTCGCATGGGATGTCCTGCTCTTTTATGATTGGTTCGAAACTAACACAGCCATATCGCTGCGCCTAGTCGTCTGCGCAGCGCCCGAATTTTCGTATGAAAATTCTGATCGAAGCACATTAGTATCTGGTGAAGACACATTCGTCACTGAAGCGGCCCCCAGCTTGGATCGGATGCACCTTCAGGTGTACGCACGCGCTTTAGGTTTCGGCCCGATATATCCACTGTATACAGCGACGATGACCCCTGTGCGCCTTGTGTCTCGCGCGCGAACATGATGACGCGGCCATTCGGTGCCCATGTTGGACCTTCATCAAGGAACGACGCCGTCAAAAGCCGCTCTTCGGCCCCGTCAGTCCGCATCACACCAATATGGAACCGTCCTGCGTTCTGCTTGGTGAAGGCAATCATGTCTCCACGCGGCGACCACACCGGAGTTGAGTAGCGACCCTGACCAAAGCTGATCCGCCGCGCTTCTCCGCCAGAGGCCGACATGACGTAAAGCTGCTGCGTTCCAGAGCGGTCGCTCTCGAACACGATTTGACTACCGTCCGGTGAATAGCTCGGCGCGGTCTCAATCGAAGGCGCGCTGGTTAACTGACGTGTTCCGCCGCTGCCGATATCCATGGCCCAGATATCGGTGTTCGACCCTTGGGTCAGAGAATAGACAACAGTCTGTCCATTCGGTGCAAAACGCGGCGCAAAGCTCATCACCCCATCCTGCCCCTGCAGAATGCGGCTCTGCACCGTCCCGACCTCAAGCACGTGAACCCTCGGCATGCCGGTTTCGTAGCTCGTGTAAAGCACGCGCTCGCCGTTCTCTGAAAAGCGCGGCGCCAGAACAAGAGCGTTGCCGCCCGTCAGATACTGCACATTCGCACCGTCATAATCCATGACTGCAAGCCGCTTGGCGCGCTGATCTTTCGGCCCGCTTTCCGACACGAAAACCACGCGGCTATCAAAATACCCAGACTCACCTGTGATCCGGCTATAGACTTGGTCCGCAACCTTGTGCGCCATGCGCCGCCAGCCATCTGGTGTTCCGGCGAACTGCATGCCTTGCCCCAGTTCTGTACCTGCGAAAACGTCCCAGACGCGGAACTTGACCACGATACGTCCACCTTCAGAGCTAACAGCGCCCGTGACCAACGCCTGCGCATTGATCGCTTTCCAATCAGCGAATTGTACGGGGCTGCCAAAGCTGGTGATCTGACTGATATGCGCCTCGCGCGGCACTTCGCGGAACAGGCCGGTCCCGGTCAGGTCATCTGCGACGACCCGCGCGATTTGCTGCGCCAATTGTTGCGCGCCCGAAGATTCTCCAACGAAATCGGGCACGGCATAGGGCAACGGTTCGACCACGCCCTCCGTAATCTCGATCCTGAGCGGTCCGCCCTGTGCCAGAACCATAGCTGGCGTGCTGAACGCCCATACCAATACAGCCAACAGTGACGCGACGATCTGTTTCATCGGATCCTCATACTCTCGGGGTTGAACGTCATCTCGACGGTCTTCCACTGGTCAAACTTTTCTGACGGCAGGCTATACCCATCGCCTTGGCACCGCAAAATCGCCCGGCGCGCAGCTTGGAACGCGGTATCCACCGCCGATCCGCTGCCGCCTTCGGAAGACAGCAGTCTCAAACTTGAATTCACAACGCGGCCAGAACGGTCCATATCGAATCCCACTGTCACCGTCACATTTGCGGCTTGTGATCCGACATCAACGACCCAGCAATCCTGCACCGCAATACGGAACCCGTCGGTTTCCCCTTGCGTAAGCGGCGGACCGCTTGCCGTGCCCGCGCTCGCCCCTGCCAAGGCTTCTTCCAGCGCGCCCGCGATGGCCGAGGCTGTCGCATCTGCAACCGCACTGTCTTGCTGCGGTGCTGGCGCAGGCTCTGCGGCTGAGGGCGCTTCGGTCTCTGTCGGAGCCTCTGCCGTTTGCGGCGTCGGTGCAGGGCGGTTCGGGCGCACCTGAGGGCGCACCGACGCACTTGGCGCGCGGGCGGGTTCCTCGGCTTCGGTTACGATCTCTGTCGCGGCTGCTTCGGGGGCTGTGGCCTGCTGTTCGTCGGCCTCGGTCACGTTGGGCGTGTCTGATCGCTCAACCGTTTCCTGCACGCTCGGCGCTACTTCAGCTTCAGGCGCAGGTTCGGGCACGGCTTCGGGCGCAACACGATCCGCCGGTCGCGGGATCGGGCGCAAAGCCACTTCTGGCGCTTCAACCTCGGGCACAGGTTCGGGCGCTGGAGGTTGGGGCGGGGTTTCTGTCACTTCTGGTTCCGGCGTGGGTAACACGGGCTGCGGCAACGGGTCGGGCTGTGTCACTGCGGGTTCCACAGGTTCCGGCGGCGGCGTGGGCTGGGACTCCGAAACAGGCGGCGTTGGCAGCGGCTCAGCCGCATCCGGCACGGGTAAGGCCGCGGGTTCTTCGCCAAGCGTCGGTGCAGCCTGCGGCTGCATCATCGCCGCAAATTGCGCCTCGGAAATGACCGACACATCGGCCACCTGGACCTCAGGTGGATCACTGCGGAACATGCCGCCAAACAGTGCCCATAGGATCAAAAACCCATGGGCACCTCCCGAGATATAATGGCCCGTATGCACTGCGCGCCTCAGCCATCCGACCCGTCAAGCGCCGGACCCCCGATATCAGTCACCAGTCCAATCGAACTGAAACCACCGGCGTTCAGCGCGCCCATGATCTGGGCAACCACTTCATATGTGACGGTACCATCGGCCCGGAGGAACACCCGGTCATCTGCGCGTTCGGCGGCAATCGCTCGCAGCCTAGAAACCAAATCTTCACGCGGCACTTCGGTATTCTGGATCGACACGACCCCATCCGCTGAAAGCGTCACCGTCAAAGGCTCTTCGGTCTCTGATGGCAGGGCCGATGCGGCGGTCTTGGGCAACTCGACCGGCACACCAACCGTTAAGAGCGGCGCAGCTACCATGAAGATGATCAAAAGAACCATCATCACGTCGACAAAGGGCGTGACGTTGATTTCCGACATTGGCATAGCACGGCTCTTGCGCCGCCTGCGTCCGCCGCCTCCGCCTGATTTGACGACACCGCCTCCCATCGCTCAGCTGTCCAATTGACGGCTAAGGATCGTTGAGAACTCGTCCGCAAACGATTCATAGCCCGCGAGGATGCGGTCACTGTCCGCCGATAGCTTGTTATAGAACACAACTGCCGGGATCGCGGCCAACAAGCCCAGACCTGTCGCCAGAAGCGCCTCAGCAATACCGGGCGCCACCACAACCAGCGATGTGTTCTGCTGCTGCGCGATTTCGACGAAAGCGTGCATGATGCCCCAGACCGTGCCGAACAGACCGACGAATGGCGCAACCGATCCGACCGTTGCCAGAACAGCGAGGTTTTTCTGCAAATCCTCGGCTTCTTTTTGAATGGCCACGTCCATCGATCGATCGATCCGCGCATGCGCACCCGCGATCAACCCACCATCATCTCGGTGCGACCTCCGCCACTCCGTCATGCCCGCGGCAAACACCTTCTTAGCGCGCCCGTCCGGTTCCGGCCCGATCTGTTCGAACAACTCATCCAAAGGCTCACCAGACCAAAAGGCCCGATCAAATTCCGACGCTTCAGCGCGTGCTTTGCGATACGAGATGATCTTGTCGAATATGATCGCCCACGCCCAGAAGGACGCGATCATCAACATCACCATCACAAGTTTGACCGTCAGTGTCGCGCGCGCAAAAAGTCCCCACATAGAGAAATCAATCTCTTGCGCCATCGCAAGTGTTTCTGCTTCCATTTGCCTGCTCTTTAGCCGGTTGGCCCCTATTGGTTGGGCTCTGATTACCAGCATCAATACCGCAATTGCAGGGGAAACGCCAACACATTGGCGTCATAACACGCGGTTTCCGGCAGGCTAGTGAATACGACGGCGGATATTCGCCGGAAGCCGTGCCGGTGCGCCACCTTCGCCGACGCAAACCACCGTCACCTCGGCTTGAAACAGCAAATCGTCGCCGCGAATGACCTCTTGGGACATGATCAGACGCACACCAGTGACGGCCTTGACCACGGTTCTCACAAGCAGCTCATCGTCGAATTTCGCAGGCTTAAGGTATTCCGCTTCAACGCGCCGAACCACAAACACCACGCCGTCCTCTTCCCGCATGGCGTTCTGATCAACCCCCAAGGAACGCACCCAATCCGACCGCGCCCGCTCAATATACCTCAGGTAATTGGCGTAATACACGATCCCACCCATGTCGGTATCTTCGTAATAAACGCGGATCGGCAGTTCATGCACCATCAGTTCGCGCCTCCTTGCGCCACCTGCATCCGCGCCGCCAGACGCAACGCATGGGTCGGATCATCGGCCATGGCTGGCATCACCGGATCATAAGCCGCGCGGATCAAGGCACCGATCTCGGGCCGTAACACCACGCGGCCGTCCTCCAACTGACCTAAAGGAGAGCGATCTGAAAAGGCCGCATCAGACCAGAGCACAATTGACTGCACCACCTGACCCAATGCCAGTGTCTCGGCAGGCTGCGACGACATTGCGTCATCCATGCGCAGAAACACGAAACAGGCCTTGATCGCGCCCGACTCGTCAAAGCGGAACACCCGATACTGGTTGGCCTCCGCCGCCGAAAGCTTGACCACCAAAGGCGCCAACCCGTCGATCAGCCGATCCAGATCAGGCACGTCCAGCAATTCGTTCCACTCGCGGAAGAAAAACACCATCACATTGGCACCAAATTCCGGATCGGTCTCAACCAAATGATGCCCGGCCATCGCACAAACCGCCTCCAGTGCACCCTTAACAACGGCCAGCGTCGCATCCTCGACCCCAAACACGATTGGCGCAATTGGCCGCCCCCAACGCGCGAACAAGTAACGTCCATCAGAACGTGTGAAAAACCGCTCGACCTCGGCTGCGTCCATCATGAGGCACGGACCCCCTGCTTCTTCTTTTTCCAAATATGCAAGTCCGACCTCTGGCACAGGGTGTCGCGCCGGGCAAGTCAGGCCTGACCAAATAGGTCGCTTTGCCCCGGCACCTTGGGCGCCGCCATGCCCAAATGCGTCCACGCCTTCTGCGCCAGCATCCGCCCGCGCGGTGTTCGTTGAATCAAGCCCTGTTGCAGCAGGTATGGCTCAATCACCTCTTCAAGCGCATCGCGACTTTCCGACAATGCGGCTGACAAGGTTTCGATCCCGACAGGACCACCTGCGTAGTTTTCCGCGATCAGCTGTAAATAGCGCCGGTCCGCTCCATCCAGACCCAGCCGATCCACCCCAAGACGCGTCAGCGCACCATCAGCCAATTCCTTGGTCACCACGCCATCGCCCTCAACCACGGCGAAATCCACCACCCGGCGCAACAGACGCCCGGCGATCCGCGGCGTACCACGCGACCGACGCGCGATCTCGCGGGCGCCTTCCGGGGCCGCCTCGACGCCCAGCTTCACCGCGTTGCGCGCAACGATCAGGTTCAGTTCATCTTCGGTATAAAAGTTAAGTCGCGTTGGAATCCCGAAACGGTCGCGCAGGGGCGTCGTCAAAAGCCCAAGGCGCGTCGTCGCGCCGACCAAGGTGAACGGCTGCAATTCAATCCGCACCGTACGGGCGGCAGGCCCCTCGCCGATCACGAGGTCCAGTTCGAAATCTTCAAGCGCCGGATACAGCACCTCCTCCACCGCCGGGTTCAAGCGATGGATTTCGTCGATGAACAACACATCCCGCGCTTCGAGATTGGTCAGGATCGCCGCCAGATCGCCCGCCTTGGCCAAAACCGGCCCCGACGTCATGCGAAAGCCAACACCAAGCTCCCGCGCCATGATCTGTGCCAATGTCGTCTTGCCCAATCCCGGCGGGCCGTGAAACAGCGTGTGGTCCATCGCCTCGCCACGTTGCCGGGCCGACTGGATGAACACGCGCAGATTGGCGCGCGCCTCGGCCTGCCCCACGAAATCGTCCAGCATTTGCGGCCGCAGGGCGCGGTCGCGGTCCTCTGGCAATGGCTCAGGGCGCATGATCGGATCAGTGGACATGGCCCATCCCTACCCCGTGCCGGGCAATGTTCGCGATGAGCATGCCCATGACCCTATCCTTTCGGTGCCAACAGCTTCAACGCGGCGCGGATCAATGCGGGCGTCTCGGCTCCGGGCGCGTCCCCAGCCGCCTGCGCCACGGCACTTGCCGCTTCACCGGGCGCGTAGCCCAGATTGCCCAACGCTGACAGCGCTTCGGCTTGTGCGGACGCCGTAGGAGCGGCAACAGGTGCAGACGGTACAGGTGCCACCGACTCAAGAACCGCATCATCATCCGACGCCACAGCCGCAACTGACGCGGCCCCGGCCATCGCCATCACCGAATGCGCTTTGTCTTTCAATTCATTGACCACGCGCTGCGCTGTTTTTGGCCCAATCCCCTTGGCTGCCTTAACCGAGTTCCAGTCGCCCAGCGCAATCGCGCGGCTGACACCATCCGGTCCCAAAGCGCCCAAAATCGCCAATGACGCTTTTGCGCCAACTCCCTGAACCGACATCAACAAACGGTGCCATTCCTTTTCCACCAGCGTCGGAAAACCGAAAAGCTGAAGAATATCCTCACGCACCAAAAGGTCGGTATAAAGTGCCGCCGCTTCCCCCGGTCGCCCGATCTGCGACAGCACTCTGTCCGAGCAATAGACAACATAGCCCACGCCACGCACATCAATCAGCACATGATCATCTGCTTTATACTCAACCCGTCCCGCGATCCGTCCAATCATGCCCGCATCCTCATCCCCGGTCCTGTCATATGATGCGCATGGCAAATCGCAATCGCCAAAGCATCCGCCGCGTCGGAGCCCTGGATCTCGGCACCGGGCAATTGCATCTTGACCATGTGTTCGACCTGCCGCTTGTCTGCATGACCCACGCCCACAACCGTCTTCTTGACCGAGTTTGGCGAATACTCCCCAATCTCCAACCCGAACTGCGCCGGAACCAGCAGGGCCACACCCCGCGCCTGCCCCAGTTTAAGCGTGCCTACGGCATCCTTGTTCACAAATGTCTTTTCGATGGCGACCGTTTCGGGCTGATACTGATGAAAAACGTCCGTCAACGCCGTGTGCAGGGTCAAAAGGCGCATCGCCAATTCCCCTGTTCCTGACAGGCAAACACCGTTCGCGACATGGCGCAAACGGCTTCCTTCGGCCTCTATCACGCCCCAACCAAGGAAACGCAGACCCGGATCGATCCCCAAAACACGCATTCTGCTCGCGCCTTTGTTGCTTTTGTATCACGGCTAGCACGAAACGCGAACAAACGCCAAGCACTCAAAACAAAAGCATCGCAGGAAACACGATGTCGAAAACAGATGCTGACAGGTCGACTCTGTCTCCGGGCAGCCAAAAGCGACACAAGAAACGTCGCATTCCAAGCATTTCGCAGGCGCAGAAAAATCGTGCCAACAGCCATGCATAAACCGCATAAAAACTATGCGAAAAGGTCAATTGAAGACGCCATTTTCCGCAACTACATGCGCCTCACAAAGAACCTCTCCCCGATTTATCCAAGGAACATGGCCATGGCCGCTTTTGACACATCCCGCCCAACCTATGCCGCTGGCTCCAAAGGCTTCGGCGTATTTGTATCTTCCCTGATCGCAGCGTTCACCACATGGAACGACTCGCGCCAGACACGCAACGCGCTCAGCCAACTGAGCGACCACGAACTGGAAGACATCGGTCTTACTCGTGGCGACATCAACTCTTTCTGAGTCATCCCGCCGGACCGAACAACGACAAAAGCCGTGTCAGTATGTCTGACACGGCTTTTTCTTTTGTGAGCTAGAGAGAGGGACGGACAGAGAGATTAACCGATAATGTAGCCCAGCACCTTCGAAAGCGGTGCGGTGATCGGATCGATCTGCATGAAAACCGCTCCCATCTGTTCGACAAATCCGCCTTCGCGCAAAAGATCGACCTGCTGGCGATACCCTTCTTCGCCCAAGACAGTCACGATGGCGGCTTTGAGCACAAAAAGAATGCCGAAGGGCAAAAGCAAAGCCGAAAACGAAAACGCCTCACGGACTTGGCGCATTGGTTGATGCGCGATGACGCCGGTTTTTTCAATTTTGGTGACATAGCCACGCGATAATTGGCGGTGGCGCTTGAGAACCTTGCGGTACCGTTCGTCAAACATGTCCTGCTGTTTGGTCATGTAAAGCAGCCTTTGTTCCGGCCCCCACCGGATGTGACCGAGATAGGGGCGGAATGTGGCAAGAATAGGGCAATCGTGGCAAATCAGCTTAAATTGCGGCGGAAATCCGCAAAATTCAGAAAATGCGGCGCTTTTAAGAAGCGGCTTTCTGAAGCGTCAATGTCGTCCAGTCACCAATCTCTTCGCGGTGCCAGGTATTGATGCCATTTCGTGCATAAACCTCTGCCACTTCATCGCCTTGTTCGTTCAGGATGCCAGAAAGGACCGCGAATCCCCCTTCCGTCAGATGTTTCGCCATGTCCGGTGCAAGGTCGATCAAGGGCTGTTTGAGGATATTGGCGAACACAAGATCGAACGGCGCAGCCTCATGCAGTTGCGGATGCTCGAACCCCATTGCCTCAAGGCAGACGACACGCCCGGCCAAGTCATTCGCCGTCACATTCGCCTCGGCCACATCCACCGCAACTTGGTCCATGTCACTTGCATAAACCGTCTCGGGCCAAGTCCGTGCCGCCGCCATCGCCAAAACCGCAGTTCCGCAACCGATATCGGCCACGTTGCGGCACACAACGCCCGCCTCAATCAGCCGATCCAACGCGCGCAGGCAGCCCTGCGTGGTACCGTGATGCCCAGTGCCAAAAGCCATCGCCGCTTCGATCAACAACGGCTCAACACCTTCGGGCACGCTGTCTGCATCATGGCTGCCATAGACAAAGAAGCGACCCGCATGCACTGGGACCAGTTCGCGTCGCACCTTGGCGACCCAATCAGTTTCCGGCAGCTCTGACACAACAAACGGCTTTGCTCGATGTGCAGCCGCCAAAAGGGCCAGCGCCACATCGTCGGGCGCGTCCATGAAATAGCCACCGACTTCCCACATTCCGCTGCCATCTTCGATTTCAAACACGCCAACGCCGTAGGGTTCCGTGCTCATCTCTTCCAGAGCCTCGCCCAGCGCTTCGGCCGAGTCTTTATCCGATAATGTGGTGAATGCAGTGAACGTGGTCATGAGGGCTGGCTTTCCGGAACGGGGACGACCCCGCTCCTCTGACACGAAGCCCCCCGTGTCGCAAGCTTACTCCGCAGGCGCAGGCACGAAGGCCGAAAACACGGTCTCGTTCCCCGGTTCGGGATGACGCGGGATCATCAAAGCCAGCAACAGCGATACCAACGCCATACCTGCCGCCAAAGCAAAGACAGCACCGGGAGAGATCAGCCAAAGATACCCCAGCAAAGCAGGCAGGAAGACCGCCGCGATGTGATTGATGGTGAACGCCACGGCGGCCGTCGGCGCAATGTCGCCCGGATCGGCGATCTTCTGAAAGTAGGTCTTCAACGCCAAGGCCAGCGCGAAAAAGATGTTGTTCACGATATACAGCACGGTGGCCAGCATCACGCCCCAGCCAAACCAGTAGATCCCACCATACAGAACAAACACGATCACCAGTCCAAGATATTCTACAACCATCGCGTTGCGTTCGCCGAACCGATGCACGACCTGTCCCAGTATCGGCGCCAGAACCATGTTCGCCACAAGTGTCACGAGCATCAGTTTGGTAATCTGGTCCACATCCAGTCCAAACCGCTCGACCATCATGAAGGCCGCGAAGACGACAAAGATTTGCCGACGCGCGCCCGACATGAATTGCAGTGCATAGTAAAGCCAGTACCGTTTCCGCAGAATAAACTTCTTCACCTGTGGATTGGGCGCTTCGAAATGCGGCATCATCACCACGCAATAGGCAACGATGATTAGCGTCAATGCTCCGGACACTATATAGACGAAGTTATAGCTCAGGTCATAAGCGCGCCATGTGACCACGATCACGCCATAAGCCACCAGCGTTGCCGCTGATGCCGCCGAGACAAGCAAACCCAGCATTTGCGGCGCACGGTCCTTAGGCAACCACTGAAGCTGCAAAGATTGGTTCACAGTCTCATAATAATGGAACCCAATCGAACTGATCAGCGTGACGAACAAAAGCCCACCCATTGACGGGAAATAGGCCGTCACCGCCGTTGCTACGCCCAACATAGCCAGCGAGATCATCGCAAGCGTCTGTTCCCGGATAAATATGATCACTGCAATCACACCGACCGCCAGAAACCCCGGTATCTCGCGCACGGTGTGAAGCCATCCAATATCTGCCCCGTCAAACTGCGCAACCTCGATGACAAAATTATTTAGCAACGCCGACCATGTCGCAAAGGAAAGGGGCATGGCGATCGCCATCAGGAACAGCAGCGTGATGGGCCGTCGATGGATCGGCAGGTCACGCGCATCTGCAAGGGGAACAATGCGCTTCATGCCAGTCCTTTACGCCCGCTCGCCCCACTTGGCGAGGGCCAAGCAGCCCCGAAACACCCGCAGTTCGGAAAATCACATCATAGGCGCTCCTTCAGTCTTTTCCCGAAACGGCATCCAAAAGCCAACGTAACGCCCAAAACCCTGAGACTTCGTTAAACCCGGCCGGCCATCTGATCCAAATCAAAGCCCACGTATTCATTCCTGCGCATACATGGCCAACCCAAGACGGAGATCGCCATGGACCTTGTCACACTTGTCGACCAAATCGGCGAAGCACCAACTGCTGCGCTCTGTGGCCTGATCACAGGCATCACCTTTGGTGTGGCCGCCCAGCGCTCGCGATTTTGCCTACGGGCCGCAACTGTCGAATTCGCCCGAGGCATGATGCAGGACAAGGTCGCGGTCTGGCTTTTGACCTTCTCGACAGCCGTGGTTTGGGTTCAGGCTGCGCAGCTGTTCGGCCTGATCGACACCACCGAGGCACGCATGATGGCAGTTCCCGGAAGTTGGTCCGGCGCTATAATCGGCGGTCTGATGTTCGGTGCCGGAATGGTCCTTGCGCGTGGCTGTTCTGGACGGCTCTTGGTGCTTGCCGCAACTGGCAACCTGCGCTCTGTAGTTTCTGGCCTGATCTTTGCGGTCGTCGCTCAGATGAGCCTGACTGGTTGGCTTTCCCCAATCCGCGATCAATTGGCGGCCATGTGGATTACTTCTGGCGGGCGGAACATGGATCTGCTGACAACGCTTCACTTGCCCGAAGGCTCTGGGCTGGTTTTCGGCCTTGCCATGGCCCTTCTTGCGCTTGAACTATCACGCCGCAACCAGATCGGCTGGCAGCGACTGGTATTCGCCTCGGGCGTCGGGTTCGCCGTCGCGATGGGCTGGGCCTTTACCTATGCGCTCAGCCTTGTGGCTTTTGAACCCGTCCAGATAGAAAGCGCCACATTTACCGGCCCCTCGGCCAACACGTTGATGTTCTTCCTCGACCGTTCGTCGGTTTTGGAATTCGACATCGGATTGGTGCCGGGCGTGGTCATCGGGTCGTTCCTTGCCGCCTTTTTTGCCGGGGAGCTCAAGTTTCAGGGCTTCGAAGGCCCGACTCCGATGCGCAACGCCATGATTGGCGCAGCCATCATGGGCTTTGGCGGGATGCTCGCGGGCGGCTGTGCCATCGGTGCAGGCGTGACCGGCGGGTCGATCTTTGCCGGAACGGCATGGCTCGCGCTTTTCTGCATGTGGATCGGCGGGATGAGTATGGATCTGGTCATGGGAGGCCGGGGCCAACCTGCCGCGATCTAATCTCACGTCTGCGCTATTGCCGGATGCGCCAGCCTGTCTTGAAGATCCACCAGATGATCCCAAGGCACAGCATCGTAAATCCGGCGATGGCCAAAAGGCTCAGCGCGATGGGCACATCCGCCAAACCGAAAAACGACCAGCGGAAGCCTGACACAAGGTAGACCACCGGGTTGAAGAACGAGATTGTCTGCCAAATAGGCGGCAACATCGAGATCGAATAGAACGACCCACCAAGGAACACCAAGGGCGTGACCACCAAAAGCGGGATCAGTTGAAGTTGCTCGAAGTTTCCAGCCCAGATACCGATGATGAACCCGAACAGCGAAAAGCTCAGGCAGGTCAGAACAAGGAATAAAAGCATCGCCACCGGATGTTGGATGGTCAGATCGACGAACAACGCAGATGTCCCAAGGATTACGATTCCGATAAACAGCGCTTTCGTTGCCGCGGCACCAACATAGCCCAAAACGATCTCAAGAAAATTGATCGGCGCAGATAGGAGCTCATAAATCGTGCCGATGAATTTCGGGAAATAAATCCCGAAAGACGCGTTTGAAATCGCCTGTGTCATTACTGACAGCATGATCAGCCCAGGCACAATAAACGCGCCATAGGACACGCCTTCGACCTGGTCTATGCGGCTACCGATGGCGGCGCCGAACACCACGAAATAGAGCGAGGTCGAAATCACCGGCGACACGAAGCTTTGCAACAACGTGCGGAAAAACCGCGACATCTCGAAAACATAGATCGCGCGGATGGCCTGCCAGTTCATGCCGCGTCCTCCTGTTTGGACACCAGCCCAACGAAAATATCCTCAAGCGAATTCTGCCGCGTTTGTAAGTCGCGCAGCACCAGCCCCGCCTCGCTTACTTCGCGGATCAAGGTTGCGATTCCCGTCCTGTCCTGCGTCGTGTCGTAAGTATAAACCAGCACCTGCCCATCCTCTTCGATCCGCAAACCGCGATCCGCTAAAGGTGCGGGCAATTCCGTCACCGGGTCATGCAGTTCGATGCGCAGTTCCTTCTGTCCAAGCCGGGTCATCAGCGCGGTCTTTTCCTCGACCAGCAGGATCTCACCCTTGTTGATCACCGCGATCCGGTCAGCAATTGCCTCGGCCTCTTCGATGTAATGTGTGGTCAGAATGATGGTCACGCCAGCCTCTTTAAGTCCCGCCACAATGTCCCACATATCCCGGCGCAGTTCGACATCGACCCCGGCGGTCGGCTCGTCCAGAAACAGCACCCGCGGTTCGTGCGCCAGCGCCTTGGCGATCAGCACCCGCCGTTTCATGCCGCCCGACAGCTCCATGATCCGGTTGTCCTTCTTGTCCCATAACGACAACTGCCGAAGGATGCGTTCCAGTAGCGCATCATCCTTGGGCTTCCCAAACAGCCCGCGCGAAAACCGCACCGTGTTGATGACCCGCTCGAACGGTTCGAGATTGATCTCCTGAGGCACCAACCCGACAAGGGACCGTGCGCCGCGATACTCTGTCACCACATCATGACCGCCGACGGTGATCGCACCAGATGTAGGCTGAGTGATCCCACAGATCGTGGAAATCAGCGTTGTCTTACCCGCCCCGTTCGGCCCAAGAAGCGCAAGTATCTCTCCTTCGTGAATGTCGAGCGAGGCGCCTTTCAGCGCTTCGAACCCGTCTGCAAATGCTTTGTGAACATTGCTAATCTGAACCATGGGCATCGGGCGGTCTTCCTCTTCAATCGGACAGGGCGAACACCTAATACGACGCCACGCAGACGCAATGCCCAAAGCGGTGCGCCAGAACGCACGCGATGTGCACGTCGTTTTTGGGCCTGACCTTTCGGGCTACTGCGCCTATGCCTTTTCCATGAACACCCAGTCCGACTCTAGCATTGCCCGTGGTATCACGTTGATCTGTATTGGCGTCTTTGCCATTTCGATCAACGACATGCTGATAAAGGCGCTGTCGGGCGGCTATCCGCTGCACCAGATCGTGTTCACCCGAACCGCTATCGGGATCCTTTTGTCCTTCGTGATGTTGCATCTTGAAGGTGGGTTATCCCTGCTGCGCACCGATCGCCCCGGTTTGCATGTTCTGCGTGGACTGACGCTGGTCGCCGCCAACATGACCTTCTTCGCCTCGCTTGCGGTCTTGCCACTGGGCCTTACCACAGCGCTGTTCTTTGTCGGACCGCTGTTCATCACACTCTTCAGCTTTCTGTTCCTAAAAGAAAAGGTCGGCCCCCTAAGGCTCGGTGCGATTGCCTTCGGTTTCACGGGGGTCATCGTGATGCAGGAACCCTGGGGCGAAGGGTCGGTCTATGGCCCTCCGTGGCTTTTTGCGCTGCCAGTGATCGCGGCATCATTGTATGCGTCGATGGCCGTGATGACCCGTGCTCTAGGTGGCAAGAGCACCGCAGCAGCGCTGACCATCTACAACCAGTTGATGTTCCTTTTGGTCTCAAGCCTGTTCTACCTGATCGTCGGACAAGGACAGATTGATCCCGGCCCAAATTCGCCGAGCCTGCATTTTCTGTTCAGGGCGTGGATTTGGCCGACCGATCAGGACTGGCCATTGTTCCTGCTGACCGGTGTCTGCAACGGTATCATCGCCTATTGCATCACTGCGGCGTATCGCATGGCCCCCTCGGCCAGCATCGCACCGTTCGAATATATTGGCCTGCCATTGGCGATTTTCTGGGGATGGCTGATCTTTGCTGAATGGCCCACGCCAGCGGTTTGGGCAGGCTGCGCCATGATCCTTGGCGCAGGTCTGTTTGTATTCCTACGAGAGCGCAAAAAAGGCAAAGTCGTCGTACCCAAACGCCCAGGCAGCCATGCATCCTGACACCTCCGGACCGGAGGTGCGAAAACGCATCAACGGGTTTTCACAGCTTACGCGCTGCGCACCGTGTCGATCATCAACTGGACGTTCTCGGGATCCGCATCCGGCGTGATCCCGTGACCAAGGTTAAAGATGTGCGGCCCGTTCTTTAGCGCATCCACCACCTTGCGGGTCTCATCCACCAGCGATTGGCCACCAGTCACCATGTGGCTTGACGCAAGATTGCCCTGCACACAGCCACCGGGCTGAACATGCTCAGCCACCCATTCCGGCGACACGCTGTCATCAACCGCCACACAATCGGCACCCGTTGCGGCATGAAAGCCGATATATCCGTCGCCTGCCTGACGCGGGAACGCGATCACAGGGATTCCGGGATGACGGCGCTTGATCTCTTCGGTGATGACCTTGGCGGGATAAAGCGCATAGCGCTGGAAGTCTTCGCCTTTGAGCGATCCCGCCCAGCTGTCAAAGATTTTGACCACTTCGGCCCCGGCGTCGATCTGCGCCGAAAGGTAATCGATTGTGCTTTCCGTCAAGCGCTCTAGAATCGCCTCGAACAGCGCACGGTTTTCGTCCTTGAGCGCGTGCGCGGGCCCCTGATCGGGTGTCCCTTTGCCCGCAATCATATACGTCGCCACAGTCCACGGCGCCCCGGCAAAACCGATCAGCGTAGTCTCTTCCGGCAATTCGCGGCGCAGGATACGCACGGTCTCGTAAATCGGGTTAAGGGTGTCATGGATCATCTCACCCTTGCCCAGCTTGTCGAACTCGGCCTGCGTGGTGATTGTCGACAGACGGGGGCCTTCGCCAGTCACAAACCAAAGGTCTGCGCCCAGCGCCTGTGGCAGCAGCAGGATGTCAGCAAACAGGATCGCCGCGTCGAACCCATAGCGGCGGATCGGCTGCAACGTGACCTCGGCGGCCAGCTCTGAATTATAGCACAATGACAGGAAGTCCCCAGCCTGCGCGCGGGTCGCCTTGTATTCGGGCAGGTATCGCCCAGCCTGACGCATCATCCAAATCGGCGGGGTCGGAAGGGTTTCGCCCGCAAGGGCACGAAGGATGGTTTTTGTCTGGCTCATCAGGTCTTTCCTTGTCTATGCCCCTCGGATCAACCGTAGAAAAGCATATGTCAAGACAAGCATGGTTGTCAGGACAAGTTTACACGCATAAAGATCGATTCATGACGATTGACTTGCCCACACCCGACCAGCCCCTGAACATCGGCACCCGCGGTTCCCCGC